>JAJDEL010000339.1 GCA_029259835.1 Planctomicrobium sp.
CCTCGACAGACGAAACAGAAGTGACTGCTGCACTTCTCAACTGGTCAATCAAGACGCCCATCCAGAAAGCATTAGAAACGAAAAGTGGGTTTGTCTCGATCCCAGGCTGGACCGACTGGCGCGGCCCGAATCGTGCTGGACTCAGTCCCAGCATCCCTCAGTCTCTCGGAGATGAACTGCAAGTGTTGTGGAGGTCGAAAGTGACAGGACCAGCACTTGCCGGAATTTCAGCAACAGAGTCTTTCGTCGTTGTGGCCGACAAAGATGCGGAATTCAAACAGGACATCTTCCGCTGCTTCGATGCAAAAACCGGTAAGCTCATTTGGATACAGGAGTATCCCTCCGACAAATATCTCGACTACACAAATTCACCGCGTGCAATTCCAGTGATCACGGACGGGCGTGTGTACCTGCAAGGTGCCTGGGGAGAATTGCACTGCGTGGAATTGAAAACTGGAGAAATTCTCTGGAAGAGACATCTCTTAAAAGACTTTAGTGCAGAACCTCTCACGTGGGGCTGTAGCCTGCCTCCGCTACTGGTCGACGGAAAGATAATCGTTACACCTGGAGCGAAGGATGCTTCCATTGTGGCGCTAGACCCAGCGACAGGCGCGACGATCTGGTCAACTCCCGGTCATGCGGCGGCTTACGCGCCGCTACTGGCCGGAACCTTCGGAGGTGTTCGACAGATTGTTGGCTACGATGTCGCTGGATTGGCAGGTTGGGACATCAAAACCGGAAAGCGACTTTGGGAAATCATCCCGGAGGGTCAAGTTGATTTTCATGTTGGTACGCCCGTTAACATGCATGGCAAGTTACTCGTCGCCACAGAAAATAACGCCACCCGCGTTTATGAGTTCGATAATCAAGGAAAACCGAAGCAAGAGCCGATTTTATTCAACGACGACTGTGCGCCGGACACCTGCACGCCGGTGCTTTCAGAAGACCGAATCTACTGTAACGCATTCGGCGAACTGTTCTGTATCGACCAGAAAACGCTTGAAACCGTCTGGAGTCTTCAGGATGATCGATTCTTTGACCATACGAATCTAATCTGTGGAAACGGGCGCGTCCTCGCCTGGACCACGACCGGTGACCTTTTACTTCTCGACGCAACAGTCGATGAATTTCGCGTTGTTTCGGCACACCGTCCTTTCGCTGGGAAAGGTGTCGAATCGATGTCTCATCCAGCCATTGTCGGCGAGCGATTGTATCTTCGGTCGGCGAGCGAAATCATTTGTATTCAACTTCCAAAAGTTTCTCAAAACCGTGAGAAACACAACTCTGAGCAATAGGAATTCCCATGACCAGTCCATCCACATCTCGTAGAAGTTTCCTCGCTCACAGCGCCATCGCAACCGGTGCGTTGGGCATTGGCGCCAAGGTCAATGTGAAGGCCGCGGAAACACAACCCAAGCCAACGTACAAAGAGTCCCAAAGAACGGCTCTCGGCTTGAAGCAGCTTCGCCGCATCGCGATTGGTCCCAAAGATGTTCGGCTGGTTGCGGCACATCAGTCCGTTTATGAGGTCGGTTCAACCGGGGATGCGCGTGAGATTGTTTCGCTGGAGCAACCAGTACGATGTCTCGCGATTGATTCGCAGAGTAACGTCTATATCGGCGTTCGGGATCATATTGAAGTTTACACTCTCTCCGGAAAACTGATTCAGAAATGGGATCGCCCTGATCAAGAAGCTTTGATGACCGATATTTCCGTTGTCGGAGAGCGTGTCTTCCTCGCCGATTCAGGTAGCCGCGTGATTTGGGAATACAACACGGCTGGTGAATTGCAGAGAAAGATTTCTCGCAACGCAACGTTCGCTGCACCGGCCGGTTTCTTCTCATTGTCTGCTGATTCAAACGGTCGCATCTTCGCGGCAAACCCGTTGCGGCATCGCGTTGAAATGTACAACTCCGGCGGCGAGTTCGCCGGAGCCTGGGGTTCTCGCTCCAGAACCCTCGAAGGCTTTCAAGGCTGCTGTAATCCTGTCAGCGTGAGCATCGCTCCATCCGGTCATGTTCTCACTGCTGAACGCGGACCGGGACGTGTGAAGCTGTTCGACTCAAAAGGCAAGCTTCAAGCACTCGTCGCCGGGCCGGAACACTTCACCGAAAACAATACCGCCGCCGCGAAAGATCAGTCGATGAATTGCACCACTGGCGGATTCGATGTCGCCGTGGACGCTCTCGGAAACGTTCACGTTCTCGATCTAACGTCCGGGAATTTGCACACTTTTCAGCAAGCGTAAGAACGTTCAGGAAAACTGGGCCAACTGTCACGGCTCGGAGTGAATTTGATTCTCATGAAATACAGGTGACAGCCGAGGGCTCCGGTTCATCCGTTTGACATGCTGCGTTCAATATCGGTTAACTGCTGCCGTAAATGGTCGGCACGTTCATTGTATTTTTTTTCATTTGGAAGTTGGTTCAATAATCTGCGAACATGTTGAGTTTGCTGTGACGTAAAAACATCTTTTTCGATTAGGTAAAGACAACATTCCGCTAATGCTAGATTTTGATCCGGCGCGCGATCAACAACATGAAACAGTTCTTCGTATTGCTGGCGTTTTTGTGTCAAACCCTGTTGTTCTTTTCTGCAAGTGCAACAGCGGACGCAATCTGAGTCGAGTCCGAACTGCAAGTCTTCGTACCAGTATTTTTGTTCCGCGGCAAAGAAAATGAACATCGATTGGCAATCGCGACATTTTCGTTCAACATCGTAGTAATGAGTGACAGCAACCGTCGCAGGAACCTGCTTGTTGAGGTCCGCAGCAATAGCAGTGTTAGGTATGCGACACGATTTTGAAGAGTGCCAATGCAGGAATGTGTCGCCTCCGTAATCTGTGTGCGGATTCAATCCTGTGAAACATGGGCTCCGTCCGTATCGAGGATGTTCGATGAAGTTTGAGTACCGCGGAATATCTGGCATTGTTAAAGCCGTAAAACAATTGTTCTGCCGTACGCTTGGAGTGCGCGGCTAAATCATTGAAGTTGTGAGTTGAATTTTCACATCACCGATGTTGACTTGCTTGCCGTTGATTTCGGTTTGAGCAATCGCGTCGGCGCGGGTTTCCGCAGTGATCGTTTCTTGCCAATCGGTAATCGCAGCAGCAACAAGTTCGGCATCATTCTCTGCAGACCATTGGATTTCGATGCGTCGATTCTCTTCGAGGTCAGCTTCCTTGCGGAGTTGCTGGACCTGACGAATCAAGTCGCGGGCCATGCCTTCGGCGATGAGTTTATCCGAGAGTTTCGTTGAAAGAGCAATCTGAATTCCATCGGCATCGGCACTGGCCCATTCCGTGGACTGCTCAACGCTCACCAAAACATCGTCCGGCTCCAAGGTCACTTCTTCACCGCCAAGAGTCACGGTAACGCTCTCGCCATTTCGCAGTGGTGCGAGAGCTTCGCTTGCCATGGCTGGGAGTTCTTTGCGAATCACGCCGAGCAATTTGCCGTACTTCGGGCCGAGTGTTTTTAAATTCGGCTTGAAGGAATAGCTGACGAGATCATCAAGGTTCTCGGCACGAACGACTGACTTCACATTCAATTCATCGGCGATGACGATGATCGACTGCTCGAGACCTTCAGCTTGCTTTTCATCTTTGCAAGCAAAACGCAATTCCGCGAGCGGCTGCCGAACACGGAGTTCTGCCGACTCACGCAATCGATGCCCCATTTTAACCAATACTTGAATCGAGTGCCCGCGAGCGTTCAACTCGGTGTCGAGCTTAGATTCATCAACGACCGGATAGTCACAAAGATGGACAGACGGTGGAGGGTCCAGGGTTGAGTGTCTAGTGTCTAGTGATTTTTCTTTACCCTCGTCACTAGACCCTAGTCCCTCGACAACAAGATTCTGATACATTCGTTCACTCAGAAACGGAATCGTTGGTGCGAATAATTTCGAAAGCGTGACGAGTACTTCGTACAACGTTTGATACGCGGCAAGTTTATCATCATCCCACTTAGCCCCGGGTGAGTCACCCGGGGAGTTTGCATCGTCAGTGAGTTCTTCCCCCGGTGGATCACCGGGGGCTAAATGAGTTTTCTCAACGGCTTTCCAGAACCGGCGGCGATTTCTGCGAATGTACCAGTTCGAGAGATCGTCAATAAATTCGGTTGCAGCCTGCATGAAGTTGGCAGCTTCGAATCTTTGGAACGAGTCGTGGGCGACTTGCGTCAGTTCTTGCAAACGCGAGAGAACCCAGCGGTCGATCTCCATGCGATCTGTCAGTGGAACTTGCTCCGCCGATGGATCAAAACCATCGAGGACAGCGTAATTCACAAAGAACGCGTAGCTGTTCCAGAGTGGGATCAGCACTTGCCGGCGAACATTGTCCGCTGGTGCGCTGGTCACCTTAACGGTCGGTAAGCCTTCTTTTGTTTCGCTGATCGGACCTTCGGGAGTTTCGAGAGTCACAAGATCATCTGGATGTCGTGTGCCGAAGCGTAAATCAGACGCCGGATTCTGGGCCAGATACAACCAGCGCAGCGTATCAACGCCAAGTTGTTCCGCAGCTTCTTCGAACCAGATCGCAGTTCCATCCGACTTGTGCATCGGCTGACCGGTTTCGTCCATGACCAGTCGGTGACCAAGTAGGTTCTTGAATGGTTTCTTCTCTTCTGGGTCGTCGGTTTCGTCGTACCGCATCATCGTGGCGAGCGAGAGGAGCGAATAGAACCAGTTTCGGAACTGGCCTGGAAAACACTCGGTCACGAGGTCCGCCGGATACCAATCAGACCAGTCTAGGGTCGAGTGTCGAGTGTCTAGGGTTTCTTTTTCACCCTCGTCACTAGACCCTAGTCCCTCGACCGCTTGCGAGCGTCCGCTGTAGTTAAGGGTTGAAAACGGAACGATCCCGGCGTCGAGCCAGGGGTTGCCGACGTCTTCGATGCGGTGCAGCAGCGCACCGGTCTTCTGGCTTTTGATTTTGACGACATCGATCCAGGGACGATGTGGCGTGTGGCCTTCGAACTCATCCCAGCCCTCGCCGCCATCTTTGGCGCGTTCTTCAAGTTCCGCGAGTGACCCGATCACTTCGAAATCAGTCGAATCTTCCGGATTCACCCAAATCGGGAGCGCCAGTCCCCAGTAGCGTTTCTTGGAGATCATCCAGTCCCGCATCGTGTTCAGCCATTCGAGTTCGCGTTCTTTGCCTTGCACGCTCGCTGGAATCCAGTTGATGCACTCCGTGACCTCTTTGATCTCATCCCGCCAATCCATGTTGATGAACCACTCATCGACGAGCCGGAAGACGAGTTCTTCCCCGGTTCGCCAGCAGTGCGGGTAGATATGCGGATAGGTCTCAACGTAAACCAACAGCCCTTTTTCCTTGAGCGACTCGAACACCATTTCAGCGGTCTCGGGATCGATCGCTTCCTTACCGGAGAACGGTCCGAAACCATCGCCGAAAGTGCCGTTTTGCCTAAGAGGTGCGATAATTGGAAGATCACGTTCTACACCGATTTTGTGATCTACATCTCCACAACCGGGAGCTGAGTGAACAATCCCGGTTCCTTCTCCGGCGACGACATGCGGATTCCCTTTGAAATCACGACCACCATCAATCACTCGATGCTGACCTACAGCGGATGCTTCAAGTGCTGCGACAGGGTCTCCAAATCCATCACCATCTGGGGTTCCATATCCGTAGCCCATTCCAGATCCATCACCTAGTTCTAAAGCGGTCCAGCCTTTCGGATAGCGCTGTGCCTCAAGTTCATCAAACGGCCCACGGTAGCCCCAGCCGACCATCTCCGCGCCTTTGATCGTTCCGAGTTCTTCGAAGCCGCCTTGCTCTTTGAAGATTTGGGCGAGGGTTTTCAGTTTGCCGACGCCTTCAGGCCATTTCCATTCTGGGCGACCGAAGCCTTCTTTGAATTCCTTGTCGAGCCGTTTGAAGTGCAGGTTTTCTTTCGCGAAGTAATAGATCGCTGGCTCTTCGTCGCCGCGGATTTGTGCTTTCACGCGGACGTATTCGAGATCGGGATTGATCATCGTCGCCACGTTGGAAGTCAGTGTCCACGGTGTTGTCGTCCAGATAAGGAGATACTCTGGCAAGTCTTCTTTATCACTTCTCCGTGTCTCCGTGTCTCCGTGGTTATCGATTAGCGGGAATCGCACAAAGACCGACTTGTGTGTCGTTAGCTTGCGACCATCGGCGATTTCCATTTGTGAATACGCACTGCCAGCACGACCACCCCAGGGCATGACATCGTGACCGAGATAGATCTTCCCGCGATCTGAACACTTCTTGAGAAACTTCCAAATCGTTTCGTTGTTCTCGGTCGAGAACGTAAAGTAGCTGCCGCCCCATTCTGGATTACCGAGTTTCGCGGTGAGTGCTTCGGCGGTGCCGGTGGCGGTGATTCCTTTGGGGGTGCTAAGCGATAAATCTTTTTCGTTGCCGATGTTCTCTGCGAGCTTGCGGAGTTCGGCCGGGTCGTCCCATTCCATCCAGTAGCCGAGTCGCTGCGATTGTTCGGTTTGTCGGGCGGCGAAATTCAGCACGCGCTTCTTGCACGTGTGTGTGAAGACATCGATGCCGACTTTCTCGATGGACTCTTTCGTATCAAGCTTGAGTTCTTTCTGAACTTCCACTTCGACCCAGAGTCCCTGACAGTCGAAGCCGTTCTGGTAACGAAGCCGGTGACCTGTCATCGCGAAATAGCGCTGGTAGGTATCCTTGTAGGTTCGCCCCCACGCGTGATGCACACCCATCGGGTTGTTGGCAGTGATCGGTCCATCGATGAACGACCATTTCTTCGCGCTCTCGCTGTTCTTCGCGAGGAGTTGTTGAAAGACGTTCTGATCGCGCCAGAAGCGAAGCATCTCGTGCTCGCCAGCGATGAATTGCGCTTGTTCGACTTTTTGGAACATGGGGGAAAAGAGGAGTTAGGATTTGGGGATTAGGATTTAGGAAACGCAGAACGCCGATGTTTGTCATTGACCAACATCGGCGTGGAAAAGTTCGGGTCTACCGCAATCGTATCAGCCTGCGACTGGCTTGGCGACGGTTGGTGAAGACTGCCACTGTTTAGATATCGTCATCGTCGTCGAAGTCATCTTCGTCGTCGTCATCTTCGTCGTCGTCGAAATCATCATCATCAAATTCGTCATCGTCGAAATCGTCGTCGTCGAATTCATCATCGTCGAGTTCGTCGTCGTCGTCGTCATCGTCGTCGTCAAATTCGTCTCCGTTCCCGAAGTCGTCGTCGTCATCATCATCGTCGTCTGGGGGATCGAAGCCTTCGAATTCTTCTTCGTCATCCATCGCAAGGGTGGTTTGTAGTCTGCTCTCGTCTTCAAAAACTAAAAATTCAGGGGAATCTACCTTGGGAGACCGTGTGTCTGTCATTGTGGTCATTTTTAGAAGCCTCCTTTTCTCTGCTCTCTGCAAAACTTCAATTATTTCAGCTTTCTGGCATGCTGGAAAGCTTGATCGCCAAATCAAATCGCATGCTCATAGCGGGTCGATAATGGATTGAAAACTTGTTGTCAACCGCTTTTTTCTACTGAGCAACGTTTTCCTCGGAAGCGAGCGAGCAACTCTATAGCCAGAATTCTAACAGGGCCAGAAATTCACGAAAAATTCGCGGAATTGACCCGATTCGGCGTGGTTCTGAAGGAGGATGGTCTCTGAGTCTTGCAGGAGGGGAATTTCAACGGTAATTTCCTTGTTATGAACACTCAAAAAACAAGAAATCCGGACGACGATGACGTCGAAACGCTGGCCCACGACCTTTTGGGAGTCGATCTGAACGCCGCCGACGACGATGATGAGCCTTTGGAAGTCGAAGGACTGGGGCTGGACGACCTCGGCTTTGGTTTGCCAGACGAGGAAGAACCAGACGACGATTCGGACGCAGTCGAGTCTCAGGCGGACTCCACTGATGGCTCCAGCGAAGAAGATCCTCTGGCGTGGATTGTTTCCGCAGCAAAAAATCCTCCCAAGCCAGTGGAAGAGACAGTTTCCTCGACCGGTTTTGGTTCAGGACTCGTCGAAGATGACGACGACTTCGGCAGCGGCTTTGATGACGAAGAGGAAACCGAAGAGGAGGAGGAGAGTGCTGTCGCCATTGAGGAGGAGTTAGAAGAAGTCTCAGAAAGCGCCGAAGACGTACAATCAGAACGGGATGCCTACTGGGACGCGTTGGATGAATTCGGCAGTGACAAACCAAAGTCGAAGTCGCGAACCTCAGAGCCGAAGAGAGAAAAATCTTCGCGCTCGAAGCCGCCTCAGCGCCGCAAGTCACAGTCAAAGGAGACTGTTGAAGAAGAAGTCGTTGTCGCTGCTGAAGAAGATGAAGTTGCAGAAAAGCCAAAGGCGAAGAAGAAGCGGCGTCCGAAAAAGCGGAAGCCAAAACCGAAACCTGCGGTTCAGGAAGCCGATGACGACGATGGCTTCGGTATGGGGATTATTGAAGACGCTGCACCTATCGATGAATTTGAAGACGAGGAAGAATTCGAACAGGAAGAAGAGGAGTGGATTGAAGACGAAGTGGAAGAAGTCGCCACTATTGAAGAGACAGCTGAAGACGACGACTTCGATGATGATGGCTTCGGTGCCGGACTCGGAGTGGGTGGTGAATCGGAACGCGAAGCCAAGCCCAAAGCCCGACGTGCCCCCAGGCGCAAGAAAGTCAAACGCGAGGACAAGCCAGCGTCTGGGAATGATAAGAAGGAGCCAGCCAAGTCTGCAGCGAAGAAGTCCAAGAAGGACGACAAGCCAAAAAAATCTCGTGAGAAGAAAAAAGACCGCTACCCAAGCGTCCCGACATGGGAAGAAGCGATCTCATTGCTGGATACAAAAAAACAAAAAGCCGGTTCGAGTTCCGGCTCAGGTCGTCGCGGAGGCGGTCAACGCCGTGGACGCAAACCACGGCAGCAGAAGGATTGAGAATTTCAGTTGAGCAAATGTGGTTTTGGCAACAGATCGCAAAAAGCTCAAAGATCAGCACATTTTACGAC
>JAJDEL010000340.1 GCA_029259835.1 Planctomicrobium sp.
TGGTGAGAGTCATATTCATGCGAATTATGGTTATGGGACATGGTACAACTCACCCAAAACAATGCTCGCTCAGTCCTCCGGAGAAGACCTCATTGTCAGTAACTTTATGGTGGCCAACTCAGAGTCGGATGGAGTCTTTGATCGAGAGTACTTCCGGGGCGGACCTGATCCCCTCTCCAATGACGAAACTATTTTGTATTGGAATGAGGAATTTCGCAGTACAATTTGGGGCCACTTGACTTTGCTGAATCTGAAGTATCTCGTCGAACCGATCTTCACCGGTTTTGCAGAGACAACTCATCCCCATGATCATCCAACCAATGCAGATATCGCGGATCACACTCACGATCAAGGTGGACATGTCAATTACACACATCCTGCCCACAACCTCAAAGATCCATATTTGAGTGCATATTCAGCCAAAGCGCTCCCATTAGATGTTGCACTGGGTAAAGTGGACTCGATCGATGTGATGGGGTCGAACCATGACGCCAACATGGCTGTGTGGTATCGTCTTTTGAATTGCGGTTTTCGAGTGCCAGCGTCTGCTGGAACCGATTGCTTTTTGAATCGAATCCGCAGCCGTCTCCCAGGCCAGGTTCGAGTTTACGTGCAGGTCGACGAAGAATTTACGTACCAGCGATGGATCGATTCGCTACGTGAGGGGCATACCTTTGTGACTGACGGGCCGATGTTCGAATTTCATGTCGACGATCAAATTGCAGGCAGTACGATCCAATTGGGTAAACCGGGAAGTGTGCGTGTGCGAGGTCGAGTCACTTCGCAATACCCGCTCAATCGAATCGAAATCGTGGCGAATGGCGATGTCATCTGGACTGCAACTTCAGAAAATCAAGGTCGAGACGTCATGATTGACCAGGAGATAGAAGTAGAACGTTCTGGCTGGATTGCGATCCGTGCACGCGGGCCTTCACATCTGGATCAACCGACGGGGAGCGTTTTTGGGCACACGAGCGCTGTTTACGTAAACGTCAATGGAACGTCGATCAACGCCAGGGAAGATGCAGCGTACTTCATTGAATGGATAGACCGTCTGCATACAGACCTGAGACAGCGAAATCGCATCCCGCTCCGACTCCTGAATCAGGTGGAACTGCAAATCGCCGAAGCCCGTTCAGTCTTCACACGAATCAAGAATCTCCATTAATATCTCTTGGCGAAATTGTGTGATTGAACCAAAAGTCTAAATTTCGACAGCAATTCGCAATTGGTCCAGCCTACGCCTGCTGAGCATGATTCATGATTGCTCCTTGACGTTCAATCACTCGACGAATTCAAGATAACCGCTGGTCATTTGGGTGGCCCGTCCGCGAAGCGGGTGGGTGCTGAAAGCACAAGATGCTTCACCGTTCGCGTTCTATGTTTGATGAACGGCAAAGTTGTCATCGGCCTCTTGTCCAGTGAGTCTTTCCTTTGGTTGAAAGTCGACCAGAAAAATAAGCTCATGGTGAGTTCATCTTGTCGCTACGCGACTCAACCGAGCAAGTCGCTTGGGCGACCCTGAATGAGTGTCCTGCAGAGCGGGTCAGTGGTATGTTCTTGAAATCGATTTCAGATATCATTACGCTGAATTTTTGCAGATTCGATGTTATTTGATTCAAGAACGGATAATCACCCGGATGAAGGGTTGTTTGCATAAGAACATTTGTTGCAGAAATACTATCGGTTCAATCGGGATCGTTGAGCGAACTTGCGTCCGTTTCGCTCCGATCGTCACTCTCACTTTAACATTGGTTCACAGCTTACTCTGCACCAATGCCTGGGCGGTCGAGACTGATGCGTTTTCGAGAATTATCAAACCTGCTTTTCAAAAGCACTGCGCAAAATGCCACGGCGCCGAAAGCGAAGTCGAAGGAGACGTCAATCTTCTTCAGTTGCAAAGCGACAATTTGAACACGAACACCGAACTAGTTCGTAGCCTGATCGATGTGCTGGACCTGGAAGAAATGCCGCCGGAAGATGAGCCGCAACTTCAACCGCAGTTGCGCCAGCAGCTTGTGGCTGAACTCAAGGCGATCTTGCACGCATCGGTCGCGAAACAAAAGAGATTCTCTCACGCGCCGATTCGGCGAATGAACCGGTTCCAATACAACAACGCCGTCATTGATCTGTTCGATTTGAAGTGTATTGTCTTCACATTGCCGGAAAGGATGATGCGGGACCATAGAGGGTATTTCAAGCCTGAGACCGGAAAGATGGCCGATGTTGTCACCGTCGGTAGTCGACCTCTCGGGAAATCGCAAATGATCGAAAGCCGTCTCGCTGGAGTCGCTGCGTTTCCACAGGATCTGCGAGCCGAACATGGGTTCGACAATCGTGGTGACCATCTTTCGCTGTCGCCACTACTCATGGAATCATTCTTGAAACTTGGTCAATCCATTACCCAAAGCCCGGACTTCGTCCCCAAAAAAATCGGCATTTGGAAAGAGTTCTTCGCGCCGCCCGCCGCCGGAGTTGACCAATCCACTGAATTGCGTACTCGCCTTGAACGTTTCCTCACACGAGCTTTTCGGCGTCCGGTAAAAGACGATCTTCTTGACCGATACGTCGTCTTTGTATCACACCAAATCGACTCCGGGATCGAATTTTCTGATGCGATGAAACTGGTTGCGGCTGCGACAATTTCTTCTCCGAAATTTCTTTATCTCTACGACAAATCTAGTAAGAGTGAAACTGCTGAAACGATTGACGATTTCGAACTTGCTTCACGACTGTCGTTTTTTCTGTGGGGCAGTATTCCCGATCTAAAACTGCTTGAACTTGCAGCGGCTGGTGAACTGAAAAAACCAGAAATTCTCGACACGCAAATTGATCGAATGTTGAAGGATCGGAAATTGAAGCGATTCTGCGACAGTTTCCCGGCGCAGTGGCTGCAACTCGAACGAATCATTTCCTCCGTGCCGAATCGGGAAAAGTTTCCTGGCTTCTATTTCTCAAAATATCGCACCAGCATGCACATGATGATGGAACCGTTGCTGTTGTTTGAGACGATCCTCATTGAGAACCAGCCCATCACTCAACTGATTGATTCTGATTTCACTTATCGTTCAAATTTTCTGCAAAACGCCTATCAAGACTTGCGAAACGATCCGAAAGGCCAAGCGAAGAAAAGTGGAGGCAGCGTTGGAGTCTTGAGTTTCTATCGTGTGCCGGTGAAAGACCGTCGCAATGGGGGTGTCATTACGAATGCGGCTGTCATGACGATGACTTCTGGACCAGAGCGAACGCAGCCGATTACTCGAGGTGCTTGGATTGCTGGTGTCATTTTCAACAATCCACCTAAGCCTCCCCCAGCCGACGTGCCCCCCCTCGCCGAAAAGGTGATTGAAGGCGAAGAGCATTTGACTTTGAGGGAACGTCTTGCGGTCCATCGAGAAAGATCGGATTGCAAGGGCTGTCACGCACGGATCGACCCACTCGGTTTCGCGCTCGAAAACTACGACCCCATTGGAGTCTGGCGAACAAAGTACAAGAACGGTCGTGAGGTGGATATGTCGGGCATACTTTTTCGGAAGCACGAATTCACCGATGTTGTCGAATTCAAAGACGCAATTCTCGCCGAGAAAGATCGCTTCGCGCGAGGACTCGCCGGGCATCTCCTTTCTTATGCCCTCGCTCGCGAATTGGGAGCGTCCGATCAAGTCGCCCTCGACAACATCGCCGCAGTGGCTGCGGCCGATGATTACAAGATCCAGACCTTGATTAAGCAGGTGATTCTGAGCGAACCTTTTCAGAGCAAAACTCATCCCAATGCTAATCAATCTCTCCGTTAGTATTACGAAACTCAGAATTATGAGATCCACCTCACGACGAACATTTCTACGCGGTCTCGGCGGCGCTGCTTTGGCGCTGCCGTGGATGGAGAGCATCTGCTCGGCATCTTCCACGAATAATGTGGCTCTGCGGATGGCTCATTTTTATGTGCCGATTGGAGTCGTGAGGCGGGGGTTCTTTCCGGGGGAGGCTGAACACATCATCCCCAAGGGGAACTTAGGTAACGTGATGAAATCTCTCGGAAAACAAGATCCGAAATTCAGCGTGAAGCCGCTCGATCAACTCACTCCTACGATGCAGCCGCTCGAAGGAATAAAGAATAAAATCAATCTCATCACGGGAATGGACCGAACTTTTCAACAAGGAACGGATGTTCATGCGCAGTGCGCTTCGTGTTACTTGAGTAGTGCAAAACCCTATACGATCAAAGGCACGGCTTGGCCGCTTGATCGGACTCTCGATCATCTCGTGGCAGATCATATCGGGACGAAAACTCCTTTTTCGACTCTTGAATTCAGTTGTAACAGCCACCGCGACAACAAAGAGTCAATCTACTTCGACAACATTTCCTGGTTTGGAACCGGACACCTCGCCCCTTCGATTCGTGATCCTCGAAAAATGTATCATCGCCTTTTTTCGACCACGGAAATCGACCGTTACCGTGACATCACAGATCTGGTGTTAGAAGATGCAAAATCATTGAACAGGGATCTCGGTTACACTGACCGACAAAAATTTGCTGAATATTTCGATTCCATTCGGACCATTGAAACACAAATGGATCGGCTGGAGAAAATGAAGGCAGAACTCTCTAAAGTGGCTTTTGACGAACCGCCCGAAGCCTATCTACCTCGTGGTGAATACATACGACTCATGGGGAATCTCATGGTTGTCGCCTTGCAAACCGGTCTCACGAACGTGACAACTTTCATGGTTGGTCCTGAACGCTGGGATACGCCTTACAAATTCGAAGGGCTTTTTGACAAACCGCGAAGTCATCACCAAATGTCACACAACCAGACCAAGATGATCGATGATCTTCTCAAAGTAGATCGCTTTCACATGGAACAGTTTGCATATCTATTAGAGAGTATGAATAAAATCGAAGAGGCAGACGGAACCTCTCTCCTCGATAATACTCTTTTCACTTTCGGATCTGGATTAGGGGACGGTTCGACTCATCAGTACAACGATCTGCCCATCATCGTGGCTGGTGGCGGAAATCGCATCAAATCTGGTCAACACATTCACATGCCAGAAGGGACTCCGCTCGCGAATTTATGGCTGACTCAGGCTCAACTCATGGGCCTGAGGATGGATCGGTTTGCGGATAGCACAGGAGCAGTGACTTCGATTCTCGCAAACAAGTGAAAGGGCACAGGGCCAACTCTTTAAGTTGTCCTACTATTGGATCGCCACTCTGTCTCAGAGGAGGTTATGTGAGTCGAACGCCCGCCTCAGATCAACAGTCTGAAGAAATGTCGTGTTGCGAAAAATGTGACAGATTTTGTTCACGCTTTAACTTTCGAAGTTTGGGCAATTTCTGGACGGTAGATCTGCTCAACCAGTCCACTTCGGGAGACAACGCCAAGGACTACTCCGTCGCGATGGATGACTCCATACGTCGCCTGTTCACGTTGTAGTTGGTGCAATGTGACCAGTTTACTGCTTTGTGAATCAACGACTGGCATCTGTTGTACAATAGATTGCGGCTCGTCGACTGCGAACAATTCGGCGACAGAAACATAGCCGTACCAACTCTGAGGTTGATCTGGTTTACGCACAACAATTCCGGAAACTCCAAACTTACGAGCAAACTCGAGGAGTTCGTCACGACTTGCGGAATCAGGAAGTCCCAGGATCCGAGAATGCGGCGTCATAGCATTCAAAATCGGCTGCGGTGCCAGTTGTAACAGTCCATTCGTTAATCGGCTTTGGATGTCGGTGAGGACACCTTCTTCGTGACTGTGTTGCAGTAATTGCACCAGGCGATTTCGTCCCAGAAGCATTTCCGTCGGCTGGTGCTGTTGAGCACTAATTCGTTCGAAAATTCGGGTTATCTGAACGAGTGGATAACTGAGAACTAAAAAGCTTCTATAAAAATATCGAAGCCACCGAATTTCTCCGCGTAGGCGAGAGAGCGGAGTGAGATAGTAAACGCTTTTGGGGAGAAGCTCGCCAAACTGAAAGACGATTGGTGCCATCAGCAATGTGGCAGCGAGTTCAATTTGTGCACTTGTTTCAGTAAAGAAGATCAGTGCCATCCACCCGATGGCTGCCGTGGTTACATAATTAGCAACGTTATTTCCGATCAGGCATGTTGCAATGAAGTAGGCCGGATTTTGAGAAAACCACTGGAGTTGCCTGGCTGTTTTGTCTCCAGCTCGTGCATCAATGTCCAGTCTCGGCAAGCTTAAACGATAAAACCCGGTTTCTGATCCGCTAAAGAACGCCGAGAGACGCAGCCCAACAAGAAACAAAATCGCCGCGGCGAGTGCCTCTAGCTTCAGCGACAATTCTTCCTCCTGCCTTCGAAGGCAATTCCTCCCTCACCGACACATCGGGAAAGGGTGTATGAAAAAGATAGACATGATGTATTAAGTTCGGAACGCTCGTTGCAGTTCTTCCAGAGACGTTTTCCCTTCTCCGACGAGGCGGATTCCATCGGATTGAAAGGACTGCATTTTTGCTTCCCGTGCTTTCGCACGAATCGCACTCGCATCGGCGCCTGAAAGGACCAACTTTTTGATGTCATCTGACATCTCGACAACTTCAATCAGTCCAATTCTTCCCTGGTAACCAGTCCCTCCACAGTTTTCGCAAAGGTCTTCATCGTCGTCTTCATCTTCGTCAGGACGTGGCGCTCGATATAGCTTCTTTGTGTCGCTCGGTAAGCCTACTTTTGCAAGCAGTTTTGGATTCGGACGGTAAGCATGTCGACAGTCTCGACAAAGCAGCCTGACAAGCTTCTGACTGACGACAATTCTCAGGGCTTGTGCCACAAGATTCGCATCTCCAACCAAAGAGACGAGCCGGATAATTCCATCGGCAGCATCCTTAGCAGGTATCTCAGCAATGAAGCATTGATCTTCGGTCACTTCCAGAATGCGCTTCGCATCATCAGCGTCTAGCAGTGGATCAACGAACAGAACCTGAACATCTGAACGTTTTGTACGCCGGATAGTTGTTTCAAGGTCGTCCTCGGCATTGGATTCAAACTCCTGAACATGTGGAAGATCTCGACCTTGCAGATCGGCAATTGATGCGATGGTGATGAGATAGGCATCAATTCCGCGTACCATCGCAATCGAAAGCGTTGTCAATCCTGACATCGGTGGTCCTGCGGCAAGCATCAACCCGGACTTGCTCGCACCGATTTCACTAATTTTAGTTTGAAGTTCTTCGCTGAAACCAAGATCCTTAGGAGTTTCCAGCTTCTGTTTCAGATTTTGAACGCGAACAAGCAACCGTTCCCCGCCACCTTTCACAGGGGTTGAGTCGACGCGAACTTCGTGTTTCACTTCATCGAATTCGGCATGAATGCCACCGCTTTGTTTCGATGTTTTATTGGTGATGTCCAACCCTGCCAGAAGTTTCAACATCTGGATAATTGCGTTGGCTGCCTTGGGAGGCATTTTTGCAGCAGGATAAGGAATGCCATCGACGAGATATGTGATCGCTGCCACTTTGCCCTTCGGCTCGATGCGGACCGTATCTGCGCGTCGAGCGAGGGCTTCAGAAATCACTTTCTTCGCAGGGAGCAATCCAGCTTGCACCAGCCGACTGTTTTCGGCAAGGTCCGGATTATTTTCATTCAATGCGCCTTTGAAGAGAATGAAATCGAGGTCGTCCTCTTCATCTTCTGCATCACCGTCATCATCGTCGTCGTCTCGACCACCTTTACCAAATCCAAATATCACTGGCAGATACTCCAACCACAAAATTGATGGAAATCGAACTCCTGACAAAAAGCCCAAATCTTCCTATCCGATCATTGTGACAGGACTTGGACGAATTGCAAACCATGCCCAAATTGGATTCATTTGCCCGTTCGTTCTGTAGAGGCAAGGGCTGAGTGCTGGCAGGTGCAAGCTGTTGTCAAAGTTACTGAGGCGATGTTGGGGAATCGACCTCTGCCAGATAAGCAAGAAGCCGGTCTCGTTCGTTACTTAAATGACGAACTCGCAAGAGTGACCGAACACGCGTTTTCAATTCGAGTCGATGGACCGGTTTCGTGAGGAAATCATCCGCACCAGCAGCCACCGCTTTTTCGATATCTCCCATTTCCTTCAGAGCTGTGACCATGAGAATGGGGATGTTGGCGGTTGAAGAATTTTCACGTAACTTCTGGCAAACTTCGTATCCGCTCAACTTGGGCATCATAATGTCCAGCAAAATTAGGTCTGGCTGCTCAGACATTGCCATTTCGACAGTTTGCTGTCCATCCTCTGACATGACGATCTCATGCCCCTCGTCGCTCAGATAGGCTTCGAGGAGTTCTCTGTTTTGTTCATTGTCGTCCGCAATCAGAATGCGACCGGCTGGAGTTGCTGAGTTGCTCATGGTGATCTTGCTGTCAGTTTCAGATGGAGTCGTCAGCCTACCTCGTAAAAGTAAACATGAAAAGCTTGAATTGAACTTGCCGAATCAGTAGCCATTGCTACAATTTCGACCGCAACCCATCATTAAAGGGGGTTCCAGACCATTTCGCCTGGATTGCTCAAGAATGGATTCTACCGAAAATTGCCTCAATTCGAAAGAAATCTCTGAGGTAGCAGGTTTGATTTTCAAGGAGTTTTGCAAGAACGCCCTCTCATCTCTCAATTTATATTTTTCAGGTTTACAAATGAAACACGCTGTTGCACTTTGTTTTCTGCTGTTGCTTTGCGGTTGTCAGGACAATTCACAGCCAGAAGCAAATCGACCCCAATTGGATCCTTCGAAGCAGTATCAGGCCGTTGTCACAACAGGCATGGTTGGCGATCTCGTTCGGCATGTCGCTGCAGAGCACGCAGAAGTCATCGGACTGATGGGAGAAGGTGTCGACCCTCACCTCTTTCGTCCCACCGCAGCCGATAACGGAAAAATGATGAACGCCGACATCATCATCTACTCCGGACTCATGTTGGAAGGTCCGCTACAACCAGCCCTCGAACAAGCGAGTAAGCGTGGAAAAACTGTTGCCTCTGTGACAGAAAACCTGCCGCAAAACACAGTCCGTTTTCCTGACGGATTTGGACACCACCCTGACCCACATGTCTGGGGTGATATCAAAACCTGGACACTTTGTCTTGATCAGGTTGTCGATGTCCTGAGCAAATTCGACCCTGATCACGCTGAAGATTACAAAAAAAATGCCGCTGTCTATCGAGACGAACTTCAGGAAATCGACAGCTATGCGCGAAAGGCCATCGCATCGATTCCGGAAGACCGGCGTTACCTTGTCACAGCGCACGACGCATTCGAGTATTTTGCAAGCGCTTACAAAATTCAGGTGAAATCAGTTCAGGGGATCAGCACGGAGTCTGACCCGGGAGTTCAAGACATCAACGAACTCGTCGATTTTCTTGTTGAGAATAAAATCCCAGCGATCTTTGTCGAAGCGACTGTCAACTCTGCCAATCTTCAAGCAGTGATCGAAGGAGCCAAGCAGCAGGACTGGGAAGTGATTATCGGAGGGATGCTCTATTCAGACTCACTTGGAACTCCTGGTACTTACGAAGGGACTTACATCGGGATGATGGATTCCAACATCACGACCATTACTCGCGCACTCGGTGGAACCGTTCCGCAAAAGGGACTGCACGGCAAACTGAGAATTCGCTAGAAATAGATACTAGTACACTTCAGGTGTATGGTTAGCTCAATCTGCGTCGGGCACTGGAGTCAATTCAAGTACCACGATCGCAAACGGTTGAATTTTGAATTCAATACCAGAATTCGAAGAGATCTGTTCGAAGAGTTGTTTTAAGGTGATGCTCTTTGTCGAAAGCATGATCTGCTTCTCGAGAGTTTCTTCTTTCAGTGCTGAAGCATCTATGGGAACACCAGCAAGTTCTTGAAACTCTGTTAATAGAGTTCGGAGAGGAGTCGGTTTGGCAATTTCATAAGACAGAATACGCTGCGAAAGGGCGTCCTGAATATCAAACGGTGGTGGATCAGGAGCAAAGAGCGGCTCAATGGGAGGATCTTTCTCAGCAACTTGCTGACCTTGCGGATTGATCGCCATGCTTGCCGGTTCTTTCATGGTCAGTGGGTCTCCTGCTGTTTCCAGGCTGAGTGGAAGTCCATCTGCCATCGCTATCATTCGGCGAACAATGACAGGGGACGTTTTCTTCGAAAGTGTCTTCACACTTCCATCAGCCATGAGGACTAACATTGAATCCTCTTGGCCTGTGCCGATTCCATCTGGTCCATTGAGATATGGTTCCTGAGTGAAACTTCTTAACGTGAAATTACCTGGTCGTGCCCAGGAACCGAACTCAGAATTGATTCCGACGATCATGATGGTGTTTGCAGTTCCATCGATAATATCCGCGAGACTTGTCTCTCGATAAGGGCTGAAGATGCCTGCTCGCGGATGCCGCGGGGGTAATTTTTCGGCATCTTCACCAATGCCGGAAACACCAGCGAAGTGTGAGGTCGGATAACGATCTTCCCCAATCGCATACTGAGATTTTGGATTCTGAAAGAGTTCAAGCCGACGCCGAACAAACGCGTCGTTCACAGGATCATTCCAGACGCGTTGTGTTGCCAGTGAGGCTCCATCTTCAAACTGATTTCTCATTAACTCCGCAATCCAACTGAACTGGGCAGGCTGACCATCGACTTCAAAAATCTTCCCGTTCGGATAGACACCGTTCTGCTGAGAATAATCGTGTACGAGCTGATGAATTTTTCTGAGTCGATCCGAAACGCTCACTTCACCAAGCGGAGACTTCGAGTCTTCTTCTGGTGAAGGAGGGGATGAATCCGAACTGACCGGCGGAGGAATGTCTGGAGGAGTTTCCGTTTTCGTCAGTTGAGTCGCTGATGAAAATTGGACGAGACTGTAGATGAGAACCGCTACAACCACGGTTCCCAAAGTTGCAAATAAGACTCGAAAACTGACTGGTGAATGAACCGCTGAGTGCGTCGGAAGGCCGACAGGCTCAGGCACAACACCAACGAGTTTTCCGCTGGTCTCCTCAAGGACAATCAACGCAGAGCAATCGGGACAAGTAATCGTTCGACCATGGTGAGTAGCCTGACGAATCCTCAGTGGAGTAGAACAGTGCGGGCACGGAAAAGAATGAGCGGGCAATTTCATGTTCCCAAATTTTAAAAGTGATCGAGCATCGTACGCGATGGACCTCAGTCAGGACCAGAGCATCTTTGAGGCACTCGGTCATTTCAAAAATTGAACCGAACGAGCCAGCGTCGGGCCAAAATACATAGAACGTTGACAGTTGAGACCCGTGGGCAATTCTAGTGAGTTACTAGCGTTAGCCACGGTCCATTCGGGGAGCACGCCTTCTCGAAGGATGCCCGACGCTAGCGTGTACGGCTGAGCAAGGCTGTTTTGAAATTCCTCTAGGAGGATCGAGAAATCAATGTTATTGCCCCTCCTGCAAACCCGCACAAAAGTACGACAGCGACAAAAAATAAAGAGGAGAAGCCAAAGTAAATTGCGAGCAAAGCTCCGATGAAAAGCCCTGAAACGGCACCGATTGCCAGTCGGGCGTGATATGCGAACAGTTGATCAACCAGAAGCAAAATGATCGCGGCGAAGATCAACAAGCGTGACCGCGAAAATTTTTCCGTTGCGTTCGTGGTTAATCGATTGGAGGTGAGCAGTTCCGACTTCTTCACAACTTTGACCGGTAACTCCCGTAGCAATGGTCCAGCGAGAAGTTTTCTCGGAGAAATTGCCTTCAAGTTACTTTCCGCTGTATCAGCGAAACCGAAGAGGGTTTGAATTGTTTTGCGTGAACCCTTGGATTGAAAGAAATACGGACCGGGACGAGTTACAACTGTATTGACAATTTTTGGCAAATCATTGGATTCCATTTGAGAATCCCAAACTGTTTGTTTCTGGATATTCTGTATCGCTGAGATGTGTTGTAAATCTACGACTTCTTCAGGGACAGTTCTCCCAATCGTCATCTCAACAATCGAGTTTTCATTATGAGCAAGATGATCCACGGCTCGACTGATCATGGGAAGAAAACTCGGCCAGAGCACCCAACTGCCCCATTCGGTATTGAACGCCGTTGTCGCAAGAAGCACTTTTCCTTGCCCAAATCGTTTCTCAATGATGAGTGGATCACCAGATTTCAAATCGACGATTCGCGTGAGATTTTCGGTGTTCTCTAAATCGGTCTGAACGTAGGAATATATTCGAGTTGTGAATAACCCGGACGTCGGATTCAAATCAAATGGAGCAACAATGAGATGTTGTTCCGCAATGCGTCCAATTTGAAAAGCCATGTCATCGGAACTATTGATCGAAACACGCTCCTTGAGAGTTCCAGGTAGCAGCCCGATTCCATCTGGACCAATTCGACTATTGTATTGATTCAGCGAAGTTGAATCGCTCATCGAAAAGAGAACGCCGCCGCCAGAGGAAACAAAATCTGCCAACCGTGTCGCGTCGTTCTCGTTGAAATTTGAAATCCCGCAAACGATCAGGACATCAAACTCGTCCAGATTGAGGTCTCGAAAAACAGAAGGACTGGTGACTGTCAGTTTGTATTGCAAACTTGTTTGCGCGAACTGGACGTCATCATCTGCTTCCAATGCAAGCCTGAGAAATTCGCTTTGCCGGAGCGAGTCGGCTCGCGGACTTGGTTCTTCAACGATTAAAACCTTCGTCTCTCCAACAACAGGGACCGCGAATCGCAGCGTGTTGTCGGCAGAAAGCCTGTCATCGGCAATAGTGACTTCACAAAATAGGTGCCCGGAATCGGTGAAGACGATTT
>JAJDEL010000035.1 GCA_029259835.1 Planctomicrobium sp.
CGGACCATATTTCCGCGCGCCACATCTTCTCATTGGGTTTCCGACACGCTATATCGAGCGAGGTTGGTCTGATTCTATGCGAGCACTCCCGCAACGCGAACACCGTGAGCAAAGATCAAAAGCACATCTCCGATATGGCACTTCGTTGACTGAAGGCTTGATCATGAGCAGCCGTGATGGTGTCCATTTTGATCGTTGGAACGAAGCTTTCCTGCGACCGGGAGCGGAGCGTCCGGAAACGTGGCTCTATGGTCATCAGTACATTGCGTGGCATGCTGTTGAAACGAAATCTTCTTTGCCCGGTGCAGAGAATGAAATTTCTATCTACGCAACAGAAGGATCGTGGACTGGCGATAGTAACTCTGTGCGGCGATACACTCTCCGATTGGACGGGTTTGTATCGGTCAATGGCCCATGGAATGGAGGAGAACTTCTCACAAAACCGTTCAAGTTTCAGGGAGATCAGCTCAATCTCAATTTTTCATCATCCGCAGCGGGAGATCTGCGTGTTGAAATTCAAGATGCTGGTGGACATCCCATTCCGGGTTTCTCCTTCGAGGACTGCGCAGAAGTATTCGGCGACTCAATTGAACGAATTGTCACCTGGAAAAATGGAAGTGACCTTAAGAAGCTCGCCGGTCAACCGGTTCGGCTGCGGTTTCGCCTGAAAGACGCCGATCTCTATTCCTTTCAATTTTCAAAAGCGAAATGACTCGTCACGTCCCCTTATCTTGTTCGTCGAATGATTGTCGATAAGACTGGGCGGCCTAATGATTTCGAAATCCACTGCCGACTCGAAGATTTGAATCGCCCTTCTTGTTGAGCATTCAATTGAAGATAGGAAGCGGCTTCGACGCGGACTTCAGCGGCGAGTTTCGCTGAGCGCTCCCAGGCGGACGGTGCAGGCGTTGGTGTCCAGACGACGATCTCGACTTCCGTATCTTTTCGATTCAGAGCCGGACGCAGTTCGGCGAACATATTCTTAAGAGATTTGTCGAGACGAGATCCTTCGGTCGGCAAGCGTCTGTGTCGGTCGAGAGTGATTTCACCTGCAATTTCGCTTTTTTTTGAAGGTGCGTGAAGCCGCTCCAGTTCATTGAGCATACGTTCAAAGTCGTCAAGCTCCCGATCACGAAGGAGGAGATGATCATTTTCATCGTCTGGCCCGTCACCTCGTTTACTATCATCGGTGGGATCAGAAACTTGATAAAGTGGACTCGAATGTTCCAGTTGAAGTGAATGCTGACTGCGTCCACCAGGGAATATCCCAGGAACTCCAAATGCGTCAGTGGCACTAATGAAGGAACCGGTTCCAGAGTACAAGGCAGCGCCTGTCTGCTCGGAAGCCAATGAATTTAACACGATGAAAAACGCCAGCAACGCTGTCATCGTGTCACCAAATGAGATCAAATAGGATTGATTCGGTCCCGAAGATGCACGCTTCTTCTTTCTCATTTTTCTTGATCCAATGATTTGTCAAATGATTACAAATTCAATGTCTCCGCCATTCTAAGAGCTTGTTAGAAAATCAGGCTTCACCCCTCACTCTCTCCCCTGAGAGAGGGGACAAAAGTTGCCGCAACGCGGTAGTGATAGGAATTTCAAACACGCTCTAAGGTGCGAATCACATTTCGTGACGCAATGTCAATCTTAATCCTTGTGGGACGCTGTCAGCGTTTGAGCCTACGGCGATCGCAACACGGCCGTCAGGGACTTCCAGACGAGTAGTGAGAATCTCTGCGAATTTTGCAACTATTCGGAGTTGTTCTGGAGACGCGACTGTCATCGTCAGTTCGAGAGGAAGTCGCTTCATCTGAACGGCGATCATCTGTAAATGATGAAGTGCGATTTCGGTCGGCTCATCGTTTGTATCGCCGTAGAGATTGATCGAAATGTCCATCGAGAATCGTCTAAAGTTGGCAAGGTCGTTGTTTTCGTCTAATGCAGTCAGGCCACGAGAAGCAGCTTCGGTGACCGGGTCTGTATACATGGGAGGCATTTCGCTGCCGTGAGTTGTCAGCCGACTCGAAGGAGGCTTTGTTCGCATCACGAGAGTATCATTGTCGGCGTTGTTTGACTTCATCCCGACATTTCCGGAACTACCGCCAGTACCGAAGACCGACTCCTGCATGATTTCGAATCCTTCCGGCTCATTACTGGCAAATGTCAGCAGCAAGATGAAGAACGTCATTAGCAAAGTGATCACATCACTGTATGTAACGAACCACCTGGGGATCCCGCCGTCTTTCGGTTTCTCTTTCTTTTCACGACTCATAACTCACCTCATGCTGCCTGACTTGATGTTTCGGGGCGTGCCGAGTTAGAAAGAAACGCGGAAAGTTTTTCAGTGATGACAGGCGGGGCGTGTCCGTCAACCAATGATCCCAAACCGGACATCATCAATTCTCGAATGAGTGTTTCTTCCTGGTTTCGCATCTCGAGTTTTCCACTTAGTGGAATACAAAAGAGGTTCGCGATGACGGCCCCGTATAATGTTGTCAACAACGCAGTTGCCATTCCGACACCGATTTGACTGGGATCATCGAGCGTTCGCAACATCTGAACCAGACCGATCAGTGTTCCTATCATCCCGAACGCCGGAGCCGCGGCGGCGGTTGCATCGATGATTTTCTTGCCATTGTCATGCCGCTGTTCGATGTAGGTAATTTCAGTTTCCAGAAGAGAATCAAGTTCTTCTCTGGAATTCCCACCCACAACGAGTTCCAATCCGCGTTTTAGAAACTGATCGTCGATTTCTTCAAGCTTCTGCTCCAATGCCAACAAACCATCTCGTCGAGCGATTTTCGCATAGTCGGCAAACTGCTCAATCACGTTTTTTGCATCGGGGATTTTGACAAAAAAACAGTTCTTGATCACCGACAAGACGCTCAGTACCTGTTTCAGTTTGAAGTTAATCAGCAGTGCCGCAAACGAGCCACCAACGGTAATCATTAACGATGGAACGTTTATGAACGGCAGCAGTGAGCCACCCAGTAAAATTGATCCAATGACCAATCCGGTCCCCATGAGGAGACCAATAATTGTTGCGATATCCATCTCGCACCTCGCTCTGGAATGAGTAGTTTAAAGTTGGGAACAGTTCCGAAACAACGTCCCGAATTGATTCGGCAGGCATCAACAACAGAGGGCTAACCCAAATGGCTGATGGTGTGGTTTTCTTTGAAGCAATTTCTTAATAGTGAAGACGTTACTTTTTCAGCGCCATTGATCTTTTATGCCGCTTGTCCTTTGATTCGGTAGACATTTGCGAGGAGTTCGGCAATCGCTCGGTAAAACTCGGCTGGGATTTCATCCCCCACTTCTGCCA
>JAJDEL010000341.1 GCA_029259835.1 Planctomicrobium sp.
AAGCATGGCTTCTCCTTCCTGTAACAGCTTGACAATCTGCTCAGGCTTACGTCGTCGTCGCTTCGTCATCAGAGTCTCCTTCGACCACCATCGGTCAATTGACTCTCATAACAACTGGATCAGATTTTGGGGAGCATGCCAACCTCTCTGGGCGGTTTGCCTTTAATGTATGCGAGCGTTAAGTGTGGAGTGAATGCTCGTCGTTCGCGAGGAAACCCAATCTCCTCAAGTGCGTCTCGCAGATCCTCTGCGATCGCAATCACGCCTTCAGCAGGTGAAATCCCTGCCCAAAGTACGCGCGGTCGATCACGGCTGGGGAAGGCATCAACGCCAGCGATTTCGAGTTCGAACGCTTGATGCCGAAGTGCCACCGTATTGATCGTCCTGCCAATTTCGGCGAGTTGCTGCTGTGGCGTTTCTCCCAGAAACGACAGCGTTAAGTGCATCTGGCTTGTCTGCACGCTACGAACCGGCTTGGAGATTCCTCCAAGCTCAGTGACAATCTGCCTTAACTTCGCCGAGGCATTCACGGGGATGGCAAGAAATGTTCGAACGGTTTCTGGCATGTCGGAATCGACCACCAAGTTAATGTGATTACGGGAGGTCGTCATTCAAGACAATGGAGATGCGAGAATATACCGGAGGATCAAGGTCTCACTCTTTCTAGGAAATGTTGAAGCACTTTCAATACATGGCAGGGACAATTCAAAGCGATTTCAACATCCATTGCGCTGAGACTCATTCAGTCTTCGTCACCGGACGAAACTTCTTTTTCCAATCGCTGGGCATTTCGCTACGGTCGGTGTCTTCCTCGTACTGCTCTTCCAGGCTGGAGAGTTGCTTCTTGAGTTTGGCGACCTCAGCGGCGTACTGCGGGTTGCCGTATTCGTTTTGGAGTTCGTCGGGGTCTTTCTCCAAGTCGTAGAATTCCCACTCATTGAACTGGTAGAAGTGAATGAGTTTGTAACGCGAGGTTCTGGCGCCGTTGTGTTTGGCGACCATGTGGACGCTGGGGTATTCGTGGTAGTGATAGTAGATTGCCTCTCGCCAGTCCTGAGGAGATTCTCCTTTGAGTAACGGAACAATCGACCGACCTTGCATATCTTCCGGGATTTCGACGTTCGCAACGTCGAGGAATGTTTCGGCGTAATCGAGGTTTTGGATGAGGTCCTTGTTAATGCTTCCTGGTTTTGTGACGCCAGGCCATTTGCAGATGAACGGCATTTTTAGAGATTCTTCGTACATCCAGCGTTTGTCGTACCAGCCATGGTCTCCGAGATAGAACCCCTGGTCGGATGAATAGATCACAATCGTGTTTTCTGCGAGACCTGCTTCTTCGAGGTAAGACATTAATTGCCCGACACTGTCGTCGACTCCGCGAACACAGCGCAAGTAGTTGCGGATATAGCGGTGATATTTCCAGCGGACGAGGTCTTTACCTTTGAGATTCAGCTTTTTGAGTTCGTTGTTCTTTGGCTGGAAAGCTGCGTTCCAGACTTTGAGTTGCTGCGGTGTCATACGTTGCAGGTTCTTGAAGCCGGACCGGTCGACTGATTTCCCTTCGTCGGGAGACCAGCCATGTAGTGGTGGTCCGAAGCAGTCGAAGACGATGTTCAAGTGACCGTCGATTTCCATTTCCTGATGTCGTGCCGGACTGGCATTGTCGTCCCAGTTATCGAAGAGGGTCGGTGGTTCCGGGATGTCGATATCATCGTACAAAGTCAAATGACGTGCTGGTGGCATCCATGTTCTGTGCGGTGCTTTGTGCTGACACATCAACATGAACGGCTGACCCTTGTCGCGTCCTTTCTTGAGCCACTCCAAGGCCATACCGGTGACAAGGTCGGTGCAGTATCCGTTGATGACCTCTCGCCCTTTGGGGGACTTGAACACAGGATTGTAATACGCTCCTTGACCGGGAAGAACTTTCCAGTAATCGAATCCTTGCGGATCAGTACCGAGGTGCCATTTACCGATCATGGCAGTCTGGTAGCCTGATTTCTGCAACAGCTTCGGGAAGGTTTGTTGATCACCGTCAAATTTGTTGCCATTCGTCATGAAGCCATTGATGTGGCTATGTTTTCCGGTTTGAATCACAGCGCGGCTAGGTCCGCAAATTGAGTTTGTGCAAAAACTGTTTTCGAACAGCATTCCCTGAGCGGCGAGTTTGTCGATGTTTGGTGTTGGATTAACATCTTTGAGCCAACCATCGTACGCCCCAATTGCATGTGGTGCATGATCGTCGGTGAAGATGAACAGAATGTTCGGACGCTCGGCTGCCTGCAACGACAAAGTCGCCCAACAAACAAAAAGTGTGATGACGAGGGAGAATTTCATTTTTTGCACGATTTGTATTCCAGGCAGGAGGAGGTCGAAAGTTTCTTGGTATTCTTCGACTCAGTAAAAGAACACGGATCGACACAGATGAAACGGATTTAATCAAATCTCAACATCATCTTGTCATTGTATGGAACAGACTGAGTGATCATCCATAGCGTCTGAGATACAGACACGAATGTCTGCGCTACATTACTTTTCTTATTCGCGTCTCTTTACTTAGTGTCTCACAACGATCAATGCTTACGAAATGAGATTCTGCATGCTAATGCTCTGCTCCGTCTTTCGCGACCGGGGCGATGTAGAAATCCCTTGCTAGCCAGCGGGCGACCATCTCCAGGTCATGTTCTGAAAGTTGATCGGCGAAGCCAGGCATGGCGTTGTTTCCATATTCCCCGGCGTAGTGTGCTTGCGGATTCGCGATGAACTCTTTGAGCCAATCGGTTCCGCCGTAACCAGTCAGGACAGGCTGTGCGTCTTCAGAAAGTGGTTCAGATTCGAAGGCCACTTCGCGATCTTTTCCTTCCCCAATTACTGTCAACACGTGCATGCTATGGCAGTCAACGCAGGCGTCGACTGATCCATTCGTCATTTTGCCGCTAATGAAGATCTCTTTACCGCGTTGGACAACTTCGGCATCTGGTGCGAGAGCGTCGGGACGCTGGCTTTGGGCGTAGATAAATTCGACCAATGAGAGGTAATCCTTTGCGTTCGCCGGGTCAGCCAGTATTTCGGCGTTGCTGTCTGACCAGTCCTTCATTGAGCCAGCAAGGATCTCTCCGGCAGCTTCGGCGCGTTCGCCTTCAATGTTCTCCAATGCCTGAAAGTGACCTCCGAAGTTTGTGAGAACACTTTGTATCCAATCACGGGAACCGAAGTGAATTTCGTCTCGATGCGCGGGGTCGGCAAGCCCTGGCGCTTGCGGCTTTTCATCAAAGTCCGTTCGCCCATCTGGTTGATGGCAACTGATGCAGTACGTCTTGAAGATGACCGGACCTTGGGTCAGTGGGTCATTCGCCAGCAGCGTGGCTGCTCCTTCAGGAGGAATCCCGGCTTCTGAATCTGCGAGTTCAACGGTGCGGTGTCCATCGCGATGGGCTTCTGCGACTGCGGCGCGGAATTCCTTTCCACTGTCATCTTGAGCGTACCAGTCTTCGTAGTAGGCAATTCCAGTGAGTGTGCCGGCGACGCCAAGCATCGTCCAGAGGTAAGCAACATTAAATTTGTGTCCCCATCGGAAGTAAGCGATGATCGGCATCAGCGCCAGAATTCCAAACAGGATGCCTGGAATGACAATTGCGCCGAGGGCTTCTCCGAGATGAGTCGCTTCGCCCCATTGACTGACGAATTCGAATTTCAGGAACTTGAATAAGAACAGGTAATACCACTCCGGTCGAGCAGCAGAGTAGGCTTCGGAGGGATTCGCAGGCGCGGTCAATTCGGCTCCGTGCCAGTACATTGTTGCAGCGAGGATTGCTGCCAGCACTGCCAGGCAAGCGACGCCATCTTTGAGGATTTGATCAGGCCAGAAAACGCCATCGACTTCACCTTCCTTCTTGACCGCATGCAGGGCATGGCGGCGGAAGACATAAATATGCAGAGCGAGGAATCCAACCAGCAGCGCTGGAAGCACACCGGCATG
>JAJDEL010000342.1 GCA_029259835.1 Planctomicrobium sp.
GTTTCCGTGCAGACGCGATGTACGGTCTCGATGCTGGTGACACTCAGTCATTCGGCAACAACCCAGGTCGGTTTGACTTCGCGAATGGATTTGATCATGGAGCCTTCGGTTTCGCAATTCCACAGTTGTATGCAGAAGTCGCATACGGAGATTGGTCAATGAAAGTTGGTCACTTCTTCACATTGCTGGGTTATGAAGTCGTACCAGCCACTGGTAATTTCTTCTATAGCCATGCGTTCACGATGTTCAACAGTGAAGCGTTTACTCACACCGGAACTCTGTCGACTTACTCAGTCAGTGACAATGTTGATATTTACGGTGGGTTCACGCTCGGTTGGGACACAGGTTTCGATCAGTTCGGCAATGGAAGCAATTTCCTTGGTGGAGCAAGTGTTGGAATCACCGACAACATGACAGCGACTTTCATCACAACAGTTGGAGATTTCGGTCTCAACGGTGAAGGTTATTCGCACAGTTTTGTCTTGGACGTGAACGTTACGGACCAGTTGAACTATGTTGTTCAGAGCGACTTGGCCCGCTTCCGTGAAACAGGATCTGAAGCGATTGGTGTCAACCAATACCTGATCTACACAGTCAATGACTGCGTCGGGATTGGTGGACGTGCCGAATGGTGGAAAAACGATGGTTCTAGCCTTTATGCAATCACCGGTGGCGTCAACTATCGACCTACAAAAAATCTCGTCTTGCGACCCGAGATTCGTTATCAGTGGGATCCAGGCACAGATAACGGAACGGTAACGAGCGAAGGTGAAGCCATCTTCGGAGTGGATGCAATCCTGACCTTCTAGTCTGAGAAAACTCTTCAAAGACTTGCGATTCAAGAACCCCGGTGGACAGATTCATCGGGGTTCTTTTTTAGGTTCAACCACAATCTCAGTGCGCGGCGTTGATTCTGACTCGAAGACCGACTTGGATTCCAGTGCCGCTAGCGCCATCTCTCTGCGTGAATCTGTGTCATCTGCGGACAAAACAATGGGTCCGCAGGTTTCGCAGAGAGATGCAGATTCAGTGAGTAGGGCCAGTTCTACCGGCCGATGGCAACTCAAGCATTCAATCGCCGTGAGGCTAGGTCCTGCAATGACTCTGAACCCTCCTTCTTCTCCCCAGGTCACGCAACAAAATAGAAGAAGCGATTATGAATATGAGTAGGATTCAGTGTGGGCAGGGCTTGTTTGAATATGGTTGGCGCAAAAAAACACCCCGGTGAACTGAATCACCGGGGTGTTGTCTCTGAAGTCGCACTCTTTATTGAGACTTAACTCTTGGGGAGCGACGACTGTGCTTTGGCGACGATTTCGTCGAAGACTTCAGGGTTGTGGATCGCAATTTCACTGAGCATCTTGCGATTCACTTCAACACCTGCGAGTCGAAGACCGTACATCAATTCTGAATAACGCAGTCCACGCGCACGTGATGCGGCTGTAATGCGTGTAATCCAGAGAGATCGGAAATCTCGTTTGCGAACACGACGATCCCGGTAGGCGTACGCTCGCGAACGCAGAATCGTTTCCTGCACCGTTCGCCAGAGACGACTCCGACCTCCAACATTACCTTTGGCTTCTCTAAAGAGACGCTTCTTCTTACGTCGTCTCGCCTTACCGTATTTAACTCGCATCGCATCTCACCTGATCACGCAGTGATATACTGCAAGAACGCTCAGTTACTGAGCGTTCAACTTTATTAGTGTCTTCTAGGAATTCGGTCGCAGAGCTTCGACAATCATCCGTGCGTTTGCACCGTCAATAATCCCGCCGTTTCGCAGGTGACGTTTCCGCTTTCCGGACTTTTTGCCCAGAATATGCCCACGATTGGCACTTCTGTGCTTTGCTTTCTTGCCAGAACCGGTCACTTTGAACCGTTTGGCCATTCCCTTATGTGTTTTTGCTTTGTGCATTCTCTCACCATCAAAATTCCGCGAAAAATTGCGAAGCGAGGAGTCTAAGGGAAACCAACCCCTGATTGCCAGTCCTCCACGTACGATTTTCCCTTCTAATTTAGAAGACTTATCGACAAATCCACCAAATTGACTGAAACAAAGGCAGGACACTTCAACACATTCGGATATCACGATGCACGCTTCCCAAGTTTGGCATGACCCATCACCAGAAAATCGGTCAGTTGAGACGACTATCGCCTGCGGCTACAATCCACTTCTTGAAAGCATGATAATTGAAAACGTGGGTATCGTAAGACCACGATTGGGTAACGATGAGGCGCTCTTTCTCACACAGCAGTTAATACAGTGAGATTAATGCAGTGAGAAATGAGACATTCTTGCCCAGGGCCTCTACTACACTCTATTTATTTCGAGGAAAAAGCAGTGGCAGTTAAAGTTGGAATTAACGGTTTTGGACGTATCGGACGCATTTCGCTTCGCGCAATGCTCGCTCACAAGGAAGATTTTGACATTGTCGCCATCAACGACCTGAGCGATCCAAAGATGCTGGCGATGCTTCTCAAGTACGACAGTGCTCAAGGACGCTTCCCAGGAACTGTCACTGTCGATGGAAACGTAATTACCGTGACCAGCAACGGCAAAACCTCTGAAATCAAAGTTCTCGCCGAACGAAACCCTGCCGACCTACCCTGGGGTGAAATGGGGGTGCAAGTCGCTCTGGAATCGACCGGATTCTTCACATCACGAGCCAAAGATGGCAAACCAGGTTACGATAGCCACCTGGAAGCAGGAGCTCAGAAAGTCGTGATTTCCGCACCAGCAA
>JAJDEL010000343.1 GCA_029259835.1 Planctomicrobium sp.
TTGTTCGACTATAAACTCGAATTGCAAAAGCACGACGGCGGTGAGCTTCCGTTTGAGACTCCTTCAAACATCGATGCGAAACGCGTGTTGATGAAGTCTCCCTGGCGATTCAAGCGACATGGAGAATGTGGTCAATGGGTCTCGGAGCTGTTACCGAATATTGCCCAAAAGGTCGATGACCTCTGTTTGATCAAATCGATGCACAGTCGCGGGCAGTCGCATGGGCAGGCTGTTTCGATGCTGCATACCGGCAGTGACAATCTCGCTCGCCCTTCGGTCGGTGCCTGGATCTCTTATGCACTCGGCAAAGAGAATAACGACCTGCCAGCGTTTGTTTCGATTGGTCCATCGAGTGGACACGGTGGTCCACGCAACTATGGTTCTGCGTTTTTACCAGCCGCGCATCAGGCAACGACAATCGGTCGACAGGGGAAACTGGGCGATGCGACGATTGAGCATCTTCATGCTCCAGAAGACCAAGGCGATCGCCAAGAGCGACGGCTCTCTCTGATTCAATCCCTCAATAATTCGCATCTCGACCGACTCGGTCCAGACAAACACATTTCCGGAATGATCGAAGCTTACGACCTTGCCAGCCGGATGCAGCGTGTCGCACCTGGTGCACTCGATCTCTCGCAAGAAACGGAAGCAACGCAGAAGTCCTATGGCATCGGGACAAAAGAGACTGACAACTTCGGTCGCCAATGTTTACTTGGTCGGCGTCTGCTTGAGTCAGGTGTTCGATACGTGGAACTCTCCACAGGGAATGTTTGGGATCAACATGGAAACTTGAAGACCGGTCACGAGAAAAATTCACTGGCGACCGATCAACCGATTGCGGCACTGCTGAGCGACCTCAAGGCTCGTGGTCTTTTGGAAGATACGCTTGTCGTCTGGACTGGAGAATTCGGTCGCACTCCGACCGCTCAAGGCAGCAACGGTCGCGACCACAACCCGCAAGGGTTCTGTAGCTGGATGGCAGGCGGCGGAGTGAAGAGCGGGTTCTCATACGGCGAAACCGACGACTTCGGCTACCACGCCGCAGTTGACCGCGTCCACATGCATGATTTGCACGCAACGATCTTGCATCTCCTGGGTCTCAACCACGAACAACTCACCTACCGCTTCGCCGGCCGAGATTTCCGACTGACAGATGTCGCTGGGAAAGTCGTTAATGAAGTGATTGCTTGAAGGTTGTTGTTGCAAAACAGATAGTCACGGATGGTAGACTTGTTTTTTAATTTCGGACAGAGAATTTTTTCAGCAAGTGAAGGCATGACACATGGCTAAGAAGAGAGTCAAACGACAACCCAAGAAACTCTCCGTCGATGTCATCGAAGCACAATCAATTACTCTGGTTGATGAGTATGGCTCGGAACGTGCTAAATTAGCATGCTCCGGTGGCGAGGGGGGAATCGGCGGATTCACTTACATTTGCCTCAACGATGATGAAGGTCACCCCAAAATCACGCTACAGGTCGATGATCAGGGCAATCCGAGCATTGCCCTATATACCCGCAACAATTCTTCTGGCGTATCGATGGCGGTCAACGACAGTCACGGAAATGGCCTAGTGATCCATGGTTCAGATGGTAAAACACATATCATGCTGGGCGTTCCTGGTCCCGAATCGAATGACCCTCGTGGTCAAACTCCTGATATCACTGTGATAGACGAAAACGGTCGAAAAAATTGGTCTGCGTTTGAGGGTACATACGAAATTCCAGACACGTAGGCTCGACACAACTTCTGCGACTCTCGATTTCCTTGGAGTTCTTTGTGGCTCAAAATTGAGATGATCTGATTCTTTCGCAAATGCTGGTTCAAAAACATATAGATCGAAAGCACAATGTCTTCACAAACGATGAACTGTTTTCTGGTTGAGAAAACGGAAACTGATGATGTTCGAACACGCCTCGCTACCGTGGCGATTCCAGAACTTAAAGAAGGCGACGTTCTGATCAACGTGAAGTTCTCTTCGCTGAATTACAAAGATGCGATGGCGGCGACCGGGCACCCTGGGATTGTGAGAAACTTTCCGCATGTGCCTGGGGTGGATGCTGTTGGAGTTGTCCTTGAAAGTCGAGATTCGCGGTATAGCATTGGAGACGAAGTCATCGCGACCGGTCACGAACTTGGAGTTGAACGCTGGGGCGGCTGGTCTTCGCATCTGGTTGCTCCAGCGGATTGGCTCGTTCCGATTCCAAATGGTTTAACTCCCGCAGAGACTATGACCATCGGGACTGCCGGATTTACTGCGGCTCAATCTGTTCAGGCACTCCTGAAGCATGGCTGCAAAGCAGAAGATGGGCAGGTTATCGTCAGCGGCGCGACCGGAGGTGTCGGAAGTCTGTCAATAATGCTGCTCGCCAAGCTGGGATTTGATGTTTTAGCTGTCACAGGAAAACTGGACCGGCATGATTGGCTTCGAGAACTTGGTGCGAATGAAGTTGTAGGTCGCGACGCACTTTCTGGAAACGAAAAACGCCCCCTCCTCAAAGGCGAATTCGCCGCCGGGATTGATACCGTTGGTGGTCCAGTTCTCGCCACAATGCTGAAGAAAATTCAGCATCGTGGCTGCGTTGCGTGTTGTGGTGTTGTTGGGGGTGCGGACCTTTCAACGACCGTTTACCCGTTTATTCTGCGAGGAATCGCGCTGTACGGAATCGACTCTGCCTGGTGTCCAGACGATATTCGAGCAGATCTTTGGAGAAAACTCGCGACCGATTGGAAGCTTGATGATCTCCTCGAATCAAAGGTTGATCTCTCACTCACAACGATGAACGAATCAGTTGAACAAATTCTTGCTGGCAAGTTTTCCGGACGTGGCGTGATTCATATCGACAAGTGAGATAAGATGTAAATTCATCAATTGACATTTCTCACGGAGATACGATTATGCCACAGCTTTGCAAGATCATTTTGCCAACGACTCTTTTTCTCTTTGCGATTTCTACAATTCATTCGGCCGACCTGACCCCTCCTGCTGGTGACTCTACTATTTTGAAACAGGGTGCAGCGCTCGAAGAACTTTGGAACGAAGGTGTCTTTACGGAAGGTGTCGCAGTTTCCCCGGATGGAACGATTTACTTTAGTGATATCTCACGTGGTGAGAACCCTGGTCGTATACTCAAGTTCGACTCTGCGACGGGAAAAACAATCGTCTTCTCTGCGGATAGTGGGCAGAGCAACGGCCTGATGTTCGACCGTGACGGAAATTTGATGGCAGCATGTGGTGCGAATGCTGGGAAGATCGCTCTCTGCAAGATTGGAAAAGATGGCAGCGTCACGAAAGTTGTTTCAAAATTCGAAGGTAAGGTTTTGAACGCGCCCAACGACATCGTGATTCATCCGAATGGTTCGATTTACTTCAGTGATCCGCGTTATCTTGGTTCAGAACCAATCGAACTCGACCATATGAGCGTTTTCCGTTTCGAGCCAAAGACGAAGACAATGACGCGCGTGACCAAAAACATTACGAAACCAAATGGTGTCATTCTTTCACCAGATGGAAAGACTCTCTACGTCGCAGAAACGAATAACGGTACGACAGATATTTCAAAAGCAAACGATCCTGGTCTTAAGAAGCGGATGACTCTCAACGCATTTCCGATTAAGAAGAATGGAACACTCGGCAAACGCCGCATCCTGCATGACTTCGGTGATCAACTTGGTGTTGATGGAATGACGGTTGATACAAATGGAAACA
>JAJDEL010000344.1 GCA_029259835.1 Planctomicrobium sp.
CCACACTTTTTCTCGACAGATGACTTGTATGAGACGTGATGTTGTTGTCATCTTGGCATGCGAAAGCAAGCACGAATTTCTGCTGAATAAAGCAAGTAATCGATCATGGCTAGAAGCCGTGGCTTTGGCTTGCCCCGAAAATGGGGTGAGTTGGTAGTGAGTATTCATCCTCCGGCTGTGTCACCGAACCACAAGTCGATTTTGTAGCTCGCTGCATTTACCATCGAGTGTAAACTCATGGGCAATTTCTGTTTTCACATCCTGCAGGAGACTCACATGAATCGAAGTTCGCTGATTCTGGTATTCATTCACGCGACAGTTTGTCTGTACTCCACGTCACTCGCTGATGATCATAAAACCTTGTCCTATGAGGCTGCCGTTCAGCGAACCGAAGCGACTCCCGGTTTTCGAAACCTTAAATACATCGGGTTAGCATTCCACAACTACCATGACTTATTCAGGCGATTTCCTCCAGCAGTAATTTTGGGACCAGATGGGAAAACTCCGCATAGTTGGCGAGTGGAATTACTGCCGCTCATTCAGCAAGATCAACTGAAAAAGTTGGGGATCAAGGATTTCCACAATCGTAAAAATTACAACGCAGCAATCGCGGCGCTCGGCTACGATATTAATAAAAACTGGGACAGCGAAGAGAATCAAGCGGCGCTTCAGTCCATCCCTGATTTGTACCGCCACCCTTCCGATGAAGCAAACTCAGTCCACTCTGGGTTTTATGCAATCGTCGGGGAGGGGACTGCATTTGATCCTGCGGTGATCGCGCAATACAAAAAATATCCAGAACCATGGCTTATGGAAACAGCTCAAATCGTTGAGTCTCAAAGCCGTGAACCATGGACCAAGCCTATAGATATTTGGTATTCCTCCGATTCGGTAGTCCCACGGTTAGGTGGGTTCACCCCAGGCGGGTTCTTGACGCTCAGTTGCGTAGGAGCCGTTCACTTTATCGAAGACACAGTCTCGCCTGAGGCAATGCGTGGATACCTGACCAAGGATGTGAGCGATGCGGTTTCAATCCCAGGGATCCCTGTTCGATTTGACTAACCATACATTTCGGTCGATCTTAAAATTGCATACGCGGGATGCGAAGCGACCAAGTGTTTCACCATGTGCGTTCCATGAAATCAAAACGTTGACCATGATTCGGAAGCTGAAAGGTATCTGTCCTATGTTTTTCAGCACTCCCTGGTGGCCCGGACTTTTTCTACCTGGGAGGCTGACGAACTCTGTAAGGGGCCGCAAGTGAATTGTGCGAACAAGTAGAAACTCTTGAATTCCGTTGGTGTATATTCCGTTTTGATGGAAATTTGTTCCCGGTTTCACGCAACACACCGAGATCGTCTGGCAGAGAAGGTCTGTTATCAGCCTTCCACGACTATGCTGCCCTGAAAGAAAAATTCCGGGCTACCCGCATTCGCGGTAGGCATTCCGCGCTTGAATATCAACTTGTGCTCCGTTTAACATCTTTCTGAATGAACAGCCATCGTTGGAATGGTTTTGCCCATCGAAGAGTTTGTCCCACTCAAGCAAACGGAGATTTCTGATGACACGTCTTTGCAGCACTCTCACCATCTTCCTCGGTTTTATTATAACAAATGCATCTCACGCTCAAGAGGTCACGCTTGAATCCGTGCCGCCAGTCGTTGTCAAGACGATGCCGATCGCAGGGACATCGGATGTTGATGCTGCTACAAAAGAAATTCGTGTGACCTTCAGCAAGAAGATGGCGGACGGATCCTGGTCCTGGTCAACTCTCAGTAAAGAGAGCTTTCCCGAAATTGATGGCAAGCCAAAATACCAGAAAGATGAACGAACTTGCGTTTTGCCTGTTCAACTGGAACCCGGAAAAACCTACGCGGTTTGGATCAACAGCAACAAGTTTCGAAACTTCAAAGACGCAAACGGAACACCGGCAATTCCATACCTTCTGGTTTTCAGAACCGCAAAGGCAGAATGAATTTTCTCAAGCAGCTCAAGCAATAATCTCCTCAATCGGGTGGCCGAAGTCTTGGTCGAGGCGTTTGTAGCCGGGGATTTCCATGTGATGCGAGTGGAGGCCGAGTTGCTTGAGGATTGTGGCGTGGACATCGGTCACGTAGTGCGGATTTTCAACTGTATGGAAGCCGAGTTCGTCGGTTGATCCATGAGCAACGCCGCCTTTTAGTCCGCCGCCTGCCATCCAGATGCTGAAACCGTATGGGTGGTGATCGCGACCGTCGGTTCCTTGTGAACCAGGCGTGCGACCGAATTCTGTCGCGAAGACAACGAGCGTCTCGTCGAGCATGCCACGCTGTTTTAAGTCTGTGATGAGTCCGGCAACTGGTTGATCGACTTGTTTCGCAAGTTCGGCGTGTCTCTTCTTTAAACCAGAATGTTGATCCCAGGCACCTGCAGCACCAGAGCCATGTTGAATCTGAACAAAGCGAACGCCACGTTCGACGAATCGACGCGCGGCGAGAAGTTGTTCGGCGAAGGGGCGTGTTTCTTTTTCGTCGAAACCGTAGAGAGTTTTCGTCGCTACTGTTTCTGGCGAGAAATCGATGACTCCAGGAACGGCCGTCTGCATTCGAAATGCCAATTCATACGATTTGATGCGAGCGTCCAGCGCTGCATCGTTGGGGTAGTTGCTTTGTGTTAATGAATTCAGTTGGTTGACCAGATCAAAGCTAAGCCGCTGTTGGGCGTGAGTGATGTCCCCTTCCGGCTTCGCGTAATCGAGCGGATTCTTCGGATCGACTTTCAGTGCGATGGAATCGTACGCTGGCCCCAAGTAATGACCATCCCGGCGGTCAAAGAAACGTGGCCCCATACTGATAAACTGCGGCAAGTTTTCGTTCAATGTACCCAGCCCCCAGGTAATCCAGGCACCAATCGTCGGGACGCGCGGGTCGAGCATGTGTCGCCCAGAATGAAACTGGACTTGTGCACCATGGTTATCGTCCGTCGTCCACATTGAACGGACGACCGAGATGTCATCGATGACAGAACCTGTGTGTGGGAACCAGTCGCTCACTTCAATGCCGCTCTCACCGTACTTTTTGAAGCCGATTTGGAGCGGGTAGATTTTCGTTCGCTGCTGCCCGTTTGCGTCGTTGACAACAACAACGCGGACTTTCTTGAGTCTCTCCGGTTCCTGCACGTAGGCAAATGGTGTCTCTGAAATTGACTTCCCGGAGTATTTGTTCAACGCTGGTTTCGGATCGAAACTCTCCATATGGCTCACGCCGCCCCGCATGAAGAGCCAGATGACGCTTTTCGCCTTCGGAGCGAAGTGCGAGATGCCGTCTGTGAGATTGCTCTCTGTCGATCTTTCTGCGGCGAAGCCATCGGCGTGCAGCATCGAACTCAAGGCAAGAGAACTGAATCCCAACGCGGAATCATTTAAAAAATGTCTTCGGTCCATGATGATACTTTGCGTGTCTAAGAATGTCCGGATTGGGACGCGGCATGGATACTGTGAATTTTCAGGCACGCTTTGCCGCGTGCAGAACACTACCGGATCGAAATGAAATCGTTGTGGTTCAACAAACTGTGTACGAGTCGAGTTCGGACTGTCTTGTCTAAGTCCTGCTCCGAAAGTTTTTTCTCTGTCTTGATGAGTTCTTCAATGTGATTGCGATACGCACTGCAGGCTTCAAGTTCATCTTCTGTTGCTGGGCGCCCAAGCAATGTTTCAAAAGTCGTAAGGATAAAGAGTTTTTGATCTCCACTTGGAATAGAATTTTGAATTTTGTCGGCGATTTTACCTGCCAGTGACATGGAGAGTTCACTATTTGCTAGTGCGAGAGCCTGTTGCGGAACAATACTTTCGTTGCGTTGGTAACATTGCAGCAGGTCGGCATCGTCAAACATCGAGAGGAATTTATCCTGTTGATCCCGCGAATGTTTGAAGTACAAACTTCTGCGAGAACTCGCCTTGCCAACATCGAGTGATGGTCCTCCGAATGTCTCATCGAAGGTGCCGGATAGTTTCAATAAACTATCACGAACTATTTGAGCTTCCATCCTGCGAGTATTCATTCGCCAGTAATGTTGATTCGTTGAATCTGTTTCAAAGGTGTTCGAATCAGCCTCTTTGGTCGATGAACTGAGTTGATAGGCTTCGGAAGTGACAATGAGTCGGTGAACGTGTTTCATGCTCCAGCCTGACTCCATGAACTCCCAAGCCAGGTAATCAAGCAGGTCGGCATGGGCTGGTATTTCGGCGCGAAGCCCGAAATCTGAAACAGACTCGACAATCGGCACACCGAAGTGCCTCATCCAAATGTGATTCACAGCGACTCGTGCCGTCAACGGATTCTGACGCGACGCGACCCAACGCGCGAGTGCCAACCGGCGTCCTGTGCTCGTTGGCGAGTAGGTTGGTGCATAGTCCGGTTCTTTGTGAGCGGGTGTTTCTAAAGCTTTTAGCGACGCACGAAAGCTTGCGTAAGGTTGCTCGCCTCTTTCAATTGCAGGGAGTTTCTTTTCTGAATCTTCGATTTTCTTTTTCGCGGCTTGAACTTTCTTTTCATCTGCACCGGCTGCAAGCAATTCGTGTTCAGCGTCGGCCATTAGGGATTTGGCTTGCGCTACCGCTGCCAGCTTCGAAAGCTCGTCTCGTTTCTCCGAAGTTTTTTCGAGATAAGTTGCGCGGTCCGCTGCGAATGTTGCGAGAAGCGACTCTCGTTTTGCTTGAACTTTGGTTAGCACAGCCTGAGCAATCTTCAACTCTAGTTCTGAGTTTTGAGGGGCAGCAGTGGCGCCTTTCGCTTCGGTCATTTCAAAGTCGATAGGCAGCGAACGAATTGAGATCGAATCAAACGCAACGGTTGCATCAAAGCCAGAGAGCGAAAAGGATCCCTGCGGTTTTCGGTCCGGCAGAGTGTAGGCAAGGACAAATTCACCATCTAACCAGACATTGATGAGCCGGTCCCGCACTGCAAAGCGAAACTCGTAGGCTTGACCAACTTTGATCGGCTTCGCAACGCGACCTGTGGCGGGATAATTCGTGGAGCCATTTCGCGTGTAAGCTGCCTGAACCTTAGGTCCTGGTTCGTGGGCACTGGTGTAGACGAAGTTATCGTAAGACTTGTCCTCTGATTCATCGAAACGAAAAGTGACTGACTTGTACATCGCCCCACCGGTCGTGATGTATCGGCAAGTGATTTCGAAGTCCTCCGGGAGAACAGGTTTGAAGCGAACAGTTTCTGGATTGCGTGTCGATGTCGTGCGCTGCAAAACACCCTCAGAATACTCCCAGGAATCCCCGGTGATTTCCCAGGCATCGGGATTTGGGAAATCGAAATCATCTTTGAATGCGAACTCTGGCTCTGACTCCGCGGCAGGCGTAGTCGGTTGTTTCTTTAACCATGCTTTCAGTTTCTTCTCCGCACTCTCGACTTGTCGTTTCGCCGTTGCAATGGCAGCGTCGGCTTTTTGCAAGTGGTCTTTTTGAACATAGTCGCGTACGGCAGGAGCAAACGCCGATGCCGGCAGTGACACCTGCTCTATTTCAGTCATCTGCCCGGCGAAAATTTCGGGAATGTGCGGAACGATTTCCGTATCTTCATCAGGGTTTTTCGGATTCCCCTTGATATGCAATTGTGTTTTCGCATCTGTGTGATCATCAAAGACTCGCGGTAATCCGTCTTGTTCAAAGTCCGTGACTCCTGGGATTGGATCGAGCCGCACCTGATGCGGTTCGAAGATTGCACGGAGGTTGTAATAGTCGACTTGAGAAATTGGGTCGTACTTGTGGTCGTGACATTTCGCGCAATTGAGCGTCAGCCCGAGGAACGCTTTGCCGGTATGTTCGATCGTGCTATCGAGCCAGGTTGTTCGATTGAAGAGATAGTAATTCCGGGCGAGAAAACCGGTCCCGGCGAGAACTTCCGGGTTTTCCGGGGCAAGCTCGTCACCGGCGAGCATTTCGAGGATCATTCGGTCGTAGCCCTTGTCTTCGTTGAGCGAATTCACGATCCAGTCGCGCCAGTGCCAAATGTGTTTCTGGCTGTTCCGCAACTGAGCACCTAAACCGTACCAGTCCGAGTAACGCCAAATGTCCATCCAGTGCCGCCCCCAGCGTTCCCCGTAGTGAGGACTCGCCAGAAGTTCATCGACAATTTCATTCCAAGCACGCTGGTCGTGGAGTTGCTCCAGCGTTGGTGGCAAGCCGACGAGATCGAGATACAGCCGCCGAATTAAAATAGAACGCTGCGCCTGCGGCTGAGTTTTGAGACCGAGTTCGGTTCGCTTCTTTCCGAGAATTGCATCGATGGAAGTCTTGCCTTCACCGGTTGGTGCCGTAATTGGAAGGAACGCCCAATGCTCTGTCGGCGGGAGCGGAATTGATTCATCAGGTGCGGCGGCACCTTGCTTGATCCAACGGCGGAGTAGGGCGATCTCTTCTGTTTTGAGTTTTGCACCTTCTCCTTCGGGAGGCATGCGCGAGTCTGGCTCTTCTGTGATTCGTTCGAGAATCAAGCTGTTATCGACATCACCAGGAACCATCGCGGCTCCGCTGTCTCCACCTTTCAGGATCAACGACTTTGTTTCTAGACGAAGTTCGCCTTCCTGCTTGAGCACTCCATGGCACGCATAGCACTTCGCTTCGAGCAAAGGCTTGATCTGCTTGAGGTAATCGACTTCTTGTGCGGCGCACACTTGCGAAAGTGCGAAAGTGCCAATCGCCCAGATGATGACTACTGTGAATACTTTCATTCATTCTCTCGGAAGACAGTCGATGCGATCTCGGAAGGCGTCTGAAATTCGTCGCCAGTTATGAAATCAACTCATTGACAATACGGGCAGGTAACACGCCGGTCAATCTTTGATCTAATCCCTGGAATTTGTAGGTGAGTTTTTCGTGGTCGAAACCGAGCAAGTGCAGGAAAGTGGCGTGGAAGTCTCGAATGTGGAGTGGATCTTTCACGATATTATAGGAGAAGTCGTCCGTTTCGCCAAAGATGGCCCCACCTTTGGAGCCGCCGCCTGCCATCCACATTGAAAAACAACGTGGATGATGATCGCGACCGTAGTTTTCTCTGGAGAGCTTTCCCTGAGTGTAAATCGTGCGACCGAATTCACCGCCCCAGATGACGAGTGTATCGTCCAACATCCCGCGCTGTTTGAGGTCCTCGAGCAACGCATAGCAGGGCTGATCGATATCTTTACACTGGCTGGGCATGCGACCAGCAACGTTTGAATGATGGTCCCAGTTATTGTGATACACCTGTACGAAACGGACACCGCGCTCGACGAGTCGACGTGCCATGAGTGTGGTGTTCGCGAAGCTGCCGGGCTTTTTGGCGTCTTCTCCGTAGAGCTTGAAAATGTTTTCCGGTTCTTGAGCAATGTCCGTCAGTTCCGGCACGCTCGCCTGCATTCGGAAAGCAAGCTCGTATTGCTGAATACGCGTCTTGGTTTCCGGATCGCCGAGTGCCCGGTAGTTGATTTCATTCAACTTGTTGAGACCATCAATCGTACTCTTACGAATCGCGTCCGGCACTCCAGGAGGATTGTTGATGTAGAGAATCGGGTCTCCTTTGCTGCGGAATGAAACGCCCGCATGTTGACCGGGAAGGTAACCAGAACTCCACAATCGGGAGGAAATCGCTTGTTCCTGATCTCGGTTGCTGGGCACGGCAACCAGTACGACGAACCCTGGAAGGTTTTCGTTATCTGAGCCGAGTCCATAAGTCGCCCATGACCCCAGACAAGGCCGCCCGGGCACTTGATTCCCGGTCTGTAGCGCAGCCATCGCAGGTTCGTGATTGATCGCTTCGGTATGGAGACTTCGCATCCAGCAGATTTCGTCCGCTTTCTTTGCCAGATTCGGCAAGAGCTCCGTGTTCATCAACATGCCGCATTCACCGGCCTCGCTGAATTTGAATTTTGACGGAGCCACGGGAAATCGCGCCTGTCCGCTGGTCATCGTGGTCAGCCGCTGCCCTTTTCTTATCGACTCCGGAAGTTCCTTGTCGTACCAATCGTTCATGCCTGGCTTGGGATCGAACAGGTCCATTTGCGAAGGTCCACCGACCATGTGCAGATAGATGACGCGCTTCGCCTTCGGCGCATAATGTGGACCAATCTGATGCGACTCAGCGGCGATTGAACTTGATCCTCCCATCAAAGAAGAAAGCGCCGCGGCACCGAGAACGTTGCGTCCGCTGGTGAAAAATTGCCGTCGTGTCTGTTCCTGGTGAAGTTGCTGAAGGATGTTCATTGTAAAATTCCTGATGTTGAGTTCGTAGGGTCGGTGGAACCGGTCCTACTCTCGACTTTAGCAGTAAGTTATTTGTTGAGTGTTTCGTCCAGGTTCATGATCTGGTTGCAGACCAAAGTCCAGGCCGCCAGTAGAGCGGCGTCGACTTTTTCGTCGGGCTTTGTTTCTCCAAGAGAAATCAGCGATTTTGCATCTTCTGCGTTGGCTTGATAGTACGTGTGGAATTCCGCTTTGTTCGCGAGAAGAACACCCTGCTCTGTTTTGTTTAGTGGTCGACTGAGAACACGTTGGGCAATGTGACTAATCGATTTTACGTCGTCATTTTTACTTTGTTGTAATGCCTGTTGGGCCAGATGACGGGCTGCCTCGATATATTGCGTGTCGTTAAGAGTGACCAATGCCTGCAGCGGCGTGTTCGTCCGTTCGCGTCGAACAGTACAGAATTCACGGCTTGGTGCGTTGAAAGCGTCGAGGTTAGGCGGCGGAGCCATCCGTTTCCAGAATGAGTAAACCGTTCGGCGATACAGGTTCTCGCCGGTGTCCTGAACATAGTTCCGTGTGTCGCTGGTTGGGAGACCGACGACGTCCCAGATCGCTTCCGGTTGGTATGGCTTAACCCCGGGACCATACATCTTTTCGGAAAGTAGCCCGCTGACAGCAAGGGCGTTGTCGCGTACCATTTCGGCATCCATGCGATAGCGCGGCCCGCGCGAAAGCAGT
>JAJDEL010000345.1 GCA_029259835.1 Planctomicrobium sp.
GTCACATTTACATGAAAGATGGTCTCATCGCTGGTCACGGAATTTTCCGAGGCTGAAGTCGATTGTATTTGCACATCGCTGCTCCAGTCACTTAAAGTGAGCGGCAAACCGCCCCGCCCTAACTCCTCACCATTTTCCTGCTCGTTATGTACCACCTCCTCCGGACAATTCGTCTTGCGATAAAAAGCCTGCTGCTGCATAAGCTGCGTTCGGGGTTAACAATGCTGGGCATTGTCTTTGGAGTTTTCTCGGTGATTGCAATGCTGGCAATTGGTGAAGGTGCCAGCAAGCAGGCGCAGGAACAGGTTCTCCTGCTTGGTGCAAACAATATCATTGTGCGGAGCATTAAGCCTCCGGAAGATAGTGGATCCAGTGGCAGTTCAAGCGTCAGAATTCTTCGGTACGGTTTGACACGCGCTGACTTCAAAATCTTAAAAGGAACAGTTCCAAAACTCGGTGGCATTGTTCCGGTGCGAGAAGTCATTCTGAATGTGAGAAACCGGAGTCATGAAATGAATCCCCGTGTCGTGGGATGCACTCCGGAATACATGGAGATGAATCACCTTGAGATTTCCAAGGGGCGTTTTTTCACCGACCAGGATATCCGTAACCTCTCCAACGTGGTTGTGATTGCCAGTGAGACTGCCGAAGAACTGTTTCCTCTCGAAAGTCCGCTGAACAAATCAGTCGATATTAAAAATCGTGCCTACCGTGTGATTGGAGTCACGCGTGAACGGACTGCCTCTGCGGCAATTGGTGGAAGCCTCTCTGGACAAAACTACAACAAAGACCTGTATATGCCGTTGGATACGTTTCAATCCCGTATCAATACGAAAGATACAATCATCAAAACGGCTCAGGGAAGTTTCAGTGCAGTCTCGGTCGTTTACGACCAGATTACTTTGAAAATTGATCATCCCAAAATTGTAGATGAGCCAGATGTCATTATCGCGATTGCTGAAATGGTCCGCGAGACGATGGACACCAATCACGCGATCAAAAAAGATGTCGATGTGATCGTTCCACTGGAATTGCTAAAGCAGGCTGAGCAACTCAGAAACATTTTCAACGTTGTCCTCGGTTCCATCGCCGGAATCAGTTTGTTGGTCGGCGGCATCGGGATCATGAACATCATGCTGGCAACCGTGACCGAACGAACGCGAGAAATCGGTGTACGCCGCGCCCTCGGAGCACGTCGAACTGATATCACCCAACAGTTTCTGATTGAAACGATCGTCCTCTCCGGAACCGGAGGACTGGTCGGGCTGATCCTCGGTTGTGCGACTCCCTACGCGTTCGAGGGGATCAAAAAATTCGTTAAATACTACATCCTTGATTCTGGTGGCAAAGAGTCAGAAATGGCGAATATGTTCTTAACGATGTCTCCGGAAGTCGCAATTTGGAGTCTGCCGGTTGCATTTGGATTCTCTGTGGCAATCGGTCTGATCTTTGGAGTCTACCCTGCCCGGGCTGCGGCACGGCTCGACCCGATTGAAGCGTTGCGGCACGAGTAACGAATCCGCACAATCGTTAATATCGCTATCTTTTCTCGTTCGCTCTGCAGAGATGCCCTCGCTTGATCCCTTTCTTCGGCGTAGGGAGTTTTCGTTCGCTAGCTTTCAGGTGAAGTCTTCTCGCATCAGTCTCGGTCGAGATGAGATGTGGATGAGTCCCCAAGACTGTCCTGAACGAAGGAATGAGCGTTGATCGAAGTTTCAGAGTTTCGCAAAGCCTACGATGGCGTATTGGCCGTAGATCGAGTTGATTTCCAAGTTCAGCCAGGGCAAATCCTCGGACTGATTGGTCCCAACGGTGCCGGAAAAACAACAACACTGCGCGCACTCTGCGGGTTGACCGTCCCGACTGAAGGGCACCTGTCTGTCTGTGGGTACGATATCGAGCAGCAACCACTCGAAGTCAAAAAACGGCTGGCCTACATCCCGGATGATCCTCCACTCTTTCCGGAATTGACCGTCGAACAACATTTAGCTTTCACCGCGTCTGTGTTCTCAGTCAAAAACGCCGATGAGAAGGCGAGTCGGTTGCTGGAAATGTTCGAACTCTCTTCAAAGCGAAAAAACAGAGCATCCGATCTCTCGCGTGGAATGAGGCAGAAGCTGGCGCTCAGTTGCTCTTACCTCCACCAGCCAGAAGTCATTCTCCTTGATGAACCAATGACGGGTCTCGACCCGCACGGGATACGCAAACTCAAGGAGTCACTGCAATCCCGCGCCGATGAAGGTGTCGCTGTGGTCATTAGCTCACACTTGTTAGCAATGGTCGAAGACATCTGCTCACACGTGTTGATTTTGAAAGAAGGGCAGCAAAGATTCTTTGGAACAATTTCGGAACTGAAATCGTTATTCAACTCTGAAAGCAACGAAGCAACTCTGGAACAAATCTTCTTTCAGGCAACTGCAACCGTCAGCAGTCTGGGCATCAACGTGAAAAAAACGGAAGCGATTGCGTTATGAATACGTTGATCCACCCTGCTCTCTTGCAGCTCGCCAAAATGAGAATGCGTGGACGGCTCCGCTCGATGGTTGCCAGCTTCACGCAGCCGCGTAAGCTCTTTGTTTCAATCCTCGGAGCAATTCTCGCGGCGGTTTGGTTGAGCAATGTGATTGCCAGTATTTTGCTGCGCGAGCATTACAACCCAGAAGTCATGCGTCTGTGGATGACGCTCATGCTGACTCTCTACGCCGGCTGGCATTTTGTGCGTGTTTCCTGGCAACGACCAGAATCTTCCATCGAATGGACGGAAACCGAAAAGAATAACTTACTGCCGAGTCCGTTTACCCGAGAAGAACTTGTTCAGTACCGCTTGCTGACAGTTCTAGGAGCGACAACGCTCAAGGCCAGCATCGGAGCAACCTTGTTGCTGCCGGACTTGCCGCTTCCCTTGCTCGGGTTCATGGCACTTTGGTTTGGACTGGCGTTCGTAGAATTGATTCGCCTAAATTCAGACACACTCGCCGCAGGACTTGGGAACTCGGCGTTTCGTCTGTTCCGCGGGATCGTCGTCTTGAGTGTCGCTTCACTGGGAGTCAGCTTCAGTTACACCGCACTCATAATGACGCAGTCAACCTCGCTGGTTTCTCAGGTGCCGATTGTGTTTCAGTTTGGGGTCAACTTTTTCTCTGTCGTGAAATCTGCGATTCAATCACCGGTCGGTATTTGGGTCTCGGCTCCGTTCGGACTGTTTGTTGACATCATGATGTCGGCGCATCTGACCGCTCACGTTTTGCTAATGACCGCCGCCGGGTTCTCGATCATCGTTGTTGCAATCTGGACTTTGCTGCGATTGGACCGCTGGAGTCAGCAAGCAATCACACTCCGTGAGAAACAGACAAACTGCCTTCAACAGGAAGTTGAATCAGAAGCTGACTTGTCAAACTGGCATCTCCCCAAACGGATGGTCACGGCGTGTGGAGGCGCGGTTGTTTGGCGGCAATGTGTTGGGGCGTATCACTACGGGACGGGCGTCCTCCTGGCTCTCGTACCGCCTGCAATCCTGGCTGCCATGCCGCTGCTGATGACACGTTTAAGTGATCGTATGGCGGTTGTGAATTTCCTGGGAGGTCTGGTCTTCTACTCATTCCTGCTGCTTCCCTCAGCAATGAAGTTCGATTTCAGACGTGACTATAGCCATTTACTGCTGCTGAAGATGCTGCCGCTCTCTCCCTGGCGCGTTGTCGTCGGGCAAATGATGACTCCGATTTTGATTACAACCTTCTTTCAGTACGCGATGCTGGGAGTTGCCTGTGCGATTCGTGGAATTGAACCCGGAATTCTCGTTGCCGCTTTGATTTCGTTTCCAGCAATGAACTTTGCTGTGTATGGTTGGGAGAATTTAATGTTCCTCATTTTCCCTCAAAAATTGAAACAGGAAGGTGTGGAAGTTTTCCTGCGAACCACTGTGATCTTTACCGCCAAAGGTCTCACGTGTGCGATTGTCTTTGTTCTACTGTTTCTCTGGGCGATGGTCTCTGCGGAAATGGCAAGAAGCCTCGGGCAATTCATTCCGGTATTGGCAGATCGGCGACTGGTCTTCGGAATCGGAGTCTGGTGTTCGGTCTCTGCACTCGGATTGCTAATGACCGTACTGGCAGCGCGTCAGTTCCGTTCACTCGATGCCTTTCCAGAATCCCAGAGTTAGCCAAACACTTCGTTTTGCCGGACACTTAAAGTGTCCGGCGAACCAGTCGCTACTCTGAAATCCGTCTTTCAATCTGTCTCGCCTGATTCTCAACATCACTGAATCGCGTCGGCCATTCCTGACGACGCAATTGGCGAATCGACTGCTTCGCGTCGGCCCATTTCTTTGCATGAACTTGAGCATTTGCGAGTCCCAGAAGTCCGGTTGGTTCCAGCTTGCGAAGCTCTGAGACGCGCTGCCAATGATCAATCGATTCATTCCAGCGTTGTTGGCCTTCACGAAACTTTGCGAGTGCCTGATGCGACTCTGCTTCGTTCGGGGCCGATTCAACGATTGAAGTCGCCGCACGCTCGGCCAGAGCCGGGTTTTCTTTGGCTCGCTGGGCAAGGTCGGTGTACAATGAGAGGTTGTGTCGATCAAAGTCGATCTGTGCGAGGAGCTGCTCCACGGCTCCGGCAGGGTTGTTCAACTTGTCATAACAGTTGAGTAAACCAAGATGAACTTCGCGGTCGTACGGCGAAAGTTCCAGAGACAATTTGTATTGCTTGAGAGCACGTTCATACTTCTGCTCGTTATAGAACCGGTTCCCAATCGTTTTGCGAATGATCGGACTATCCGTGCCCAGTTTCTTCGCTTTCTGGTCAAGAGACTTCGCGTAGTCATCAATGTCCGGGGCACTATTCACCACGCTTTGCAGCTGACTCACGGCGTTCTGCCGCTGGTCATGTCGTGGTCCCCAGCTGACAATCGCCGCCGCCGCTGCATCGACCGCTTTCTCTGTGTTTTTGGACTGGCTGTAAGCTTGGGCTAACTCGTAATAATACTGCGAAAGCGTGCCATCGCCGATTCCTCGGTTCCTTGCATATCGTTGATGGAGATTGATCGATTCTTCGAAGTATCCGATCCCCCGTTTCAGCCGACCGACCTCCACGCAAATTCGGGCGAATTGAATAATGTTCCCCTCGCTCCATGCACCTCCCTGTTTGTGAAAGTGTTCACCTGTTTCCGCAATGAGAGAGTCGACTTTCTGGTTCGTACGGTGCTAGGCTCGAATGAACAAGACGCGGAGTGACATTTCGTGAAGGTGGACCTCAACGAGTTCACTCAATATCGGAATCGATTTCTGATACATCGATTGCTCATGTAGATATTGCACGAGCGTCCGCGTTCCAGAATCGTCCAGTAGACCGCGCTTGCGTGAATTCATCAAGATGTCAATCGCTCGGCTGTGACGGCTTAAGCCTTGGTAAAGGTAGTTTGCGATGTAGAAAATTGTACGAGGAGACTCTTGCCGCTCTCGCAATACATCTTCAGCAACTCGGTTGAAGTCACCAGCCTTCTCTCTCCAGAAGTAACTGTAATCGTCGTGGTAGCACGCGGAATTTCGACTCGTATGGTTGACGAGTTCTTTTCGCAGTTCAGACAGCGCGATGAGCAATAATCGGCCCTCCAGGTTTTTTAGACGTTCATTTCCCTTCGCACCAATTGCAGCTTCATGACGATACTGAGCAAGGTGCCAACCGTGTTGTGCCCACGGATCCTGGGAGCCATACCTCAACTTGGCAGGGTAGACTTCGTAATGATCCAACATGAATTCGAGTGCATCAGCAGGACCCAATCGCGAACGAAGAATCCCTGCCAGCTGATTCACTGCGTTCGAATGTCGGTTATTGATCGGCTGATTCAGTTCCGGAAATGTTTTTTTAGCAAACTGCCATAACCGTTTTTTTGCGGATGCTTCATCGCAAAGACGATTGCTCATCGCGTGGTTAAAAGTATTTCCGATTCGAATCACGGACTGATATCGCCGGTTGACATCTTTGGTTGCAGCGAGATCAATCAGCCGGTCAATCATGTTGTTGAAGAGCGTGTTCTTCTCGCCGAGAGAAACACGAGCATGGTTGTTCAATGCCGAATCGTACAGCTGACTGAGGTGATCTTCGTACGTGTTTTTCTGATTTTCTTCCTGAAGGGCATCGCGATGTTTAATGACATACGCCTCCGCCTTTGCGTGAGCTTGATTTTGTTGCAGCAGAGAAGAATACGTCGTCACAAAATCATTCATGCTATAAGGAACCAGCCCATCGCTTCGCTGGGTCACTTCGCTCAAGGCAACTTCCAGCAATTGAATCGCCTCATCCTTGCGGTTGTAGTGCGAGAACAGCAATTGGCACCGCGCGATCGCAATCCGCCCACGTTCATGACTGCCGACTTTGGCAGCTTCGTAGAGTTCCTGTAATTGCTTGAGTTGCAGATCCGCGAGCGGTTGCAGAACGGTTTTGTTTTTCGTGTTCGTGATCCCACCTAGACTTTCCAGGAATCTCGCATAGTCCAGCGGTTCACCTTCTTCCCAGTCGCGATCAAAGGCGCGCCGCAATGCAGCAATCGCTTTCTTCGCATGTGGACCTGGTTGGTTGAGGACTTCCGCTGACTTGAATTCAATCATTGCTTCGATGAGGTCCAGCGCCCGCGAGTCCAAAGTTAGTGAACGCTTATTCGGGTCGGCACCGCGAGGAACTTCCCCAGCTTGGATTCGTTTTCGCAAGTCATAGATATGTTCCAGTAGTTTGTCCGCTGTCGCTTCTTTGCGAACTTCGTTCAGGATTGAACTTCGAAACTGCCGCAGAGAGTTGTACGCCTTGTTGCGTGTGCGGCCCAGCATTGTTTCTGGAACAGCTTCAAGGACTCGGAAGTCACGCGTCGCGGTGTAGAGGTTACGGAATGTCGAATAATGTCGCTCCGGTTGGGTCGTCTTGGCATAGAGAGCCTTCAGTGCAATGAAGGTTTCTTCATTGAGTTCGTGCGGACCTCCGCCTGAGCGAATACTGTTTGACTGCTGATTCAAATAGTTGGCGATGTTCCACTCGGTCTGACTCTGCATCGCACTCACGCGGCTGGCATCGTATTTCTCTCGCTGATCCAGTACGAGATACCAGTTTGCCAGAGTCGTGAAGTCAGTCGCGCTTAACTCACCTTTTTTCTCAATTGCCATAAAGATTTCAACCGCCGCTTCGATGTCTCCTCGTTCCGCTGCAAGGAGCGCCAGGGACCGTTGCCAGGTCGAATTCCATTTCTCTGTACGAATCCAAGTCTCAAGTTGCTGTGTCAACTCGTCCGGACGGTCAAAGAGAATCAGCAGTTTGTACTTCAAGAGTTTCCATGATCGAGATAAATCAATATCTTCTTCACGGCCTTCCTCTTTCAACTTTCCTCGCAGTTTTCGAGAGGTCTCTTCGCTATTGGTAATTGACGCATCGACGTAGTTCAGGACTTTCTCAACGTGTTGTTTCGAAGCATTCTTTCGTGCCGCAATATTGATGATGATATGAAACGCCCGCTCTCGAATCAGTTCCTGCTGCACATCAGTTGCGATTTCTTCTAAGGTTCGTTCGGCGTCGAGATCAATGACGGGCGGTGTCTCCCCGACGAGAGCCCAGCACTCTTTGAAGAGTTGATTACGCTTGCGGTCGAGTTGAACATCAATGCGAATACGCTCCAGTTGCAACCAGGGGATCATCTCTGGATGAGTCGCGATAATCGATTCGGCAGTGTTGACGAGTCGCTCTACTAAGCCGGTGCGGGCGTTGACCACAATTGCCGCCTGTTTTTCGGCGAGTTCGGTGCGTGTCAGTTCATCTGTTTTGCCTTCGTCTTGCAGTTCGGTTCGGGCTGCGGCGATGCGGTTTGAGAGCATCTTGTCAATCAGTGGATAAAGCTGCGGCACGAGCATCGCAACGCGCTGCGGTGCAAGTTCCGACTCCGTTAATGTTGGCAATAACGCAAACGCTTCCGCTTCAATCTCTTCCGTCCAACTTTGGCTTTGCAAAGTGTTGAACAGTTTCATTCGGTAACCCGGCACATATTCCTTCGGTCCTTCTGCGACAAGACGGCGCAAAAACGGTAAGTGCCGGTCCCTCAGCTTTTCGCTGTAGATGAGAATCAACTGATCCGAAAGTTGATTCTGTTCGGCGGCTTTCTCTGTTGATTCCCAGCGATTCAAGATTTTGTCCGCGATGGTTGTC
>JAJDEL010000346.1 GCA_029259835.1 Planctomicrobium sp.
AATTGCAGTTGATTGGGCGGAACATGGGATTACTGTCAACGCGATTTGTCCGGGTGGATTTATGACCGAACCAAACATTCGATGGTCGGAGCTTCATCCAGAAGTTGTTGATAATTTCCGCAAACAAATTCCCATGGGCGACTATGGTCAACCAGAAGATTTAGGCCCACTTGCCGTCTACCTGGCGAGCGATGCATCCCGTTACATGACAGGCGCAGCACTAATCATTGATGGTGGTTATACACTGTGCTGACTCGAATTGACGCCAATGAACTCTGTAACGTACCTGCCAACTCAGTCATTCGTTAGGATGATTTCATATAACGTCGCGAGATTTTGAGGCATGGACATGAAACCGACATTCAGAATACTCCAGGTCAGTCTTTCATTCTGGATCTTGCTTGCTGCCATTACTTCTGCAGAAGAAGTTGAAAGCAATGTCGATTTCGGTCGTGACATTCGACCCTTGCTTTCCGATATTTGCTTCAAATGTCATGGTCCAGATGAAAGTCAGAGACAAGCGGAACTCCGATTTGATCGCGAAGAGTCGGTCTTTGCTCCTCGCGAAGAACAAGCGATTCTCACGGCAGGAAATCCAGAAAAAAGTGAATTGTACTTGCGAATCACTTCGAACGATCCTGATCTTCGCATGCCTCCACCGACTGAAAAACGGCAATTCACGTCTGAACAGATTGACCTCATTAAGGACTGGATTCAGCAAGGAGGCAAATGGGAGTCACACTGGGCGTTTCAGATTCCCCAGCGTTCAAGCCTCCCTGGTGTTTCACAACCTGACTGGCCCAAGAATGCGATTGATTTCTTCATTCTTCACAGGCTCGATCAGGAACGACTTGCCGCATCTCTACCTGCCAGCAAAAGAACTCTGATACGTCGAGTTACCTTCGATCTCACAGGCTTGCCTCCTACACCTGAAGAAATTGAAGAGTTCTTGAATGACAAATTTCCCAAGGCTTACGAGCGTTTGGTGGATCGATTGCTGAAATCTCCCCGTTATGGAGAGCATATGGCAGGTGATTGGTTAGACGCCGCTCGCTATGCCGATACCAGTGGATATCAAAACGACGGACCACGAGAGATGTGGCGCTGGCGAGACTGGGTGATTGATGCGTTCAATGCGAATAAACCGTTTGACGAATTCACAACCGAACAACTCGCAGGAGATCTTCTTCCGAACGCAACGCTTTCTCAGAAAATTGCCACGGGGTTCAACCGAAACCATCGCGGAAACGCCGAAGGGGGAATCATCGCTGAAGAGTTTCAAGTTGAATATGTTGTTGATCGAGTCGAATCCACCAGTACAGTCTGGCTTGGTCTGACACTCGGTTGTGCGCGTTGCCACGATCATAAATACGACCCGTTTTCACAGGAAGAGTTTTACCAGTTGTACGCTCTGTTTAATAACATCCCTGAGCATGGTCGGGCTGTCAAAGAAGGAAATTCCCCACCTTACATCAAAGCTCCGACGAAAGAACAACAGCAGCATCTACAAGGACTGGATGACCAGTTGGTCGAACTCTCCGGGAAAATTCGCTCTGAGGAACCAGCACTTGTGGCTGCATTAAAAAAATGGGAGTCAAGCTACGCAGTTCCGCCAAAATTCGACTGGCAGACTCAAGATGGTCTTGTCGTCAATATGGATTCTGAGACGGAAGTCCCAAAGTTTATCGATGGAGAACCGACGTTTGACAAGCACCGTTCTGGGAAAGCAGCCGTCTTCGATGGTAAGCGGCATCTGAACATGGGCGATGTCGCGAACTACGGATATTTTGACAAGTTCTCCTTCTCCTGTTGGATTCATCCTGACAACACGGCTCAGGGGACGATTCTTTCAAAAATGGAAGACGTTCCTCGTGGGAGCGGTTACAGCGTTGGACTCAATCACGGGAAAGTTGAAGTCAACTTGGTCAAACGCTGGTTGGATGATTCCGTCCGAGTGGAAACATCGAACGCAATCATCCCGCAGGGAAAATGGTCTCAACTGGTCGTGACTTATGATGGTTCGCGTGTTGCTGCTGGAATTCAAGTTTTCTTGAATGGGGTGCAGCAACCGATGAAGGTCAACCTTGATTACATCAATCAGACGTTTGCTGCCGATGAAGCACCACTACGAATCGGAGCCGGTCATGGAGCCAAGGGGCGCTTTAGAGGCATGATTGACGACGTACGAGCCTATGATCGACTTCTCACGACACACGAGGCAAGTATTCTTTCAGAATCGAAATCAGTCGCAGGAATTTTGAACATTCCAGAAAATCAGCGCTCTGGAAAGCAAGCCAAAAAAATCCGACAGTGGTTCCTCGCAACTCACGCCCCGAAGAATATCAAACTCAAATTTGAGCAATACACCCAGGCCTTGCGAGCGCGCCAAAGTTACGAAGAGTCGCTTCCGACCGTGATGGTGATGGAGGAACTGAATCAACAACGACCGACCTACATTTTGAAACGAGGTGAATACGATCAGCCAGGCCAGGAAGTCGTTCCTGGAATTCCAGATTCCGTTCGAGTGACAAAGCAGCCTGTCCAGAATCGTCTGGAATTTTCCCAATGGCTGATCGATCCTCAGAACCCGTTAACTGCACGAGTTGTCGTGAACAGACTCTGGCAACAACTGTTTGGAACAGGACTCGTCAAAACAACTGAGGATTTCGGCTCGCAAGGTGAACTCCCCTCCCATCGCGAACTCCTTGATTGGCTAGCCACCGAATTGATCCGTCTT
>JAJDEL010000347.1 GCA_029259835.1 Planctomicrobium sp.
GATTGCCAGATTGACCGATCGGTCATGGACGATGACGGGTAAAAAACGGCAAGGGATGAGGGATTGAGGGGCAAGGGGAAAGAAGCTCGACACGTAATGCTGGCTTGCATGATCAAGAAACGCTCTAATGAGAGGCCCGATGAACACCCTCTTACAATTAGCGATATTGTCTATGATTCCAGTACGACTCTTTGCACCCACTTTAGGTGCCGTTCTTTGCCTGCTAACGTATTGTCAACCCTTGCAGGCTGAAGAGTTCACCGCACCGCCGAACGTCACTCGGCGCAGCAACTTCCAAAACTCTCGAATCCGTTTTGAACGAAACCACATCGGGCATGTTGCATTCATCGGTGGCTCGATTACTGAGATGGACGGCTACCGCCCGATGGTAATGAAGGACTTACAGACGCGTTTCCCAAATACAAAGTTCCAATTTACGTCTGCCGGAATCGCGTCGACATGCTCGACCGCTGGAGCGTTTCGCCTTCGAAATGATGTCTTGAGCAAAGGCAAAGTTGATCTAATCTTCATCGAATTCGCTGTCAATGACGACCAGGACGCCTCTCACCCCTATGAAATTGCTGTGCGAGGAATCGAGGGCATCATCCGCCATACCAGAGAACACTCTCCGAACGCGGAAATCTTCCTCACCTATTTCGTCAACCCTGGGATGTTGGAAAAGCTCCAGCACGGACAGGTGCCAACTTCCATCGCCGCTCATGAGAAAGTCGCGGATCATTACGGCGTCACGACGATCCACCTGGCACAACAAGTCGCGGATCAAATTGAAGAGGGTAGCCTCACCTGGAAGAAATACGGTGGCGTACATCCGGCTCCGTTCGGGAATGCGATCCCTGCGAAAATGATCGCGGGAACACTCGACATGGCCTGGATGTATAAACTTGTCGACAATGCCAAGCTGATCGCGGCTCCTGTTCCTAAAGAATCTGTTGACCAGCACAGCTACACCTCTGGGCGGTACGTTTCGATGAACTCTCTCGATCTCGGCGAAGGCTGGGAAATCAAAACTCCAGACTGGTCAAAAATCAAAGGACAAATTCGCAGTCGGCACAATAATCGTGACATGATCACTTGTACGGCGCCTGAAAGTACACTTTCGTTCTCATTCAAAGGAACGGCGGTTGGCGTCGAGTGCGTCGCTGGCCCAGACGCCGGAACACTCGAATACTCAATCGACGGTTCAGAATGGAAATCGTTCAATCTCTCGCACCGATTCAGCAAGGGGCTGCACTATCCCAGAACAGTCGTTTTTGAAGGGGAACTCGAAAATCAGAAACACAAACTGAAAGTGCGGCTCTCGTCGAAAACGTCCAATTTCGGATTGAAGCCCGCCGCTCGGATCTTGAACTTTGTGGTCAATGAGTGATATGAAACTTCTCGTCATCCTCTTCGACGAACTCTCGGCTTCCTCTCTGGGCTGTTATGGAGGACGGCAACAAACGCCTCGTATCGACTCGCTCGCTGCGGTGAGTGATGTTTTCACGATGTGTTTCGCTGAAGAATCTGCGCCAGACCCGGCGATGCTTGTTCAATCATCAAGCTCAGTCGCAGTGGACCACGTTGATCATCTGGACCACCCTGAAATTATTGAAGAGATACGCGACGACAACGCTGAAACGCTCTTCGTTCGGGTCAGCGCTCAAGTTCCAAGAGAGTATGTCGACCAAGTTATCGGTAAGCTTTTTGACCTCATGGCGAATGACCTTTGCATTCGCCCGACAATTCTTCTCACTGCACGAAAGGGTTTCGTCGAGGATTCGGAAAAAATTGCGAGCCAATCTCCTGTCGGGGAAGCAGCAGCACATACTCCATTGATTGTGGCATGGCCCGGACAGACCCATTCGCGCAGGCGCGATGACTTTATCACGACCACAGATCTCAGAGGCTTTATCCACACTCTCTATTCCTCCACAGAAGAATACTCTGCCTGGCGAGACTCGTTGGATCGTCAGCAGATTGAATATCGATCTGACACAGCGATAGCAACACGTACGCGTGACTGGCTTCTCATCCAAACTAACGATAAGGGTGATCTCGCAGAAAAATCCATCCAACTCTATCGCAAACCGGAAGACATCTGGGAAATTCTCGATGTCGCTGATCAATATCCACAGATCGTTGAACATTTTGTCGAAACTGGAATCCTCTCTTTCCCGCCGGAAATTTGATATGATGTTGCTTTCGGACTGAAACTGATTGCCGCTCACTTTAAGTGAACAGCAAAATGAGATGATCATTCAGCAATGATTTTCTTAGCAGTTCAAAAACATAGACTCGATGACTCCATGCACGCGGCCTTGAAATTTAGTGAACGCATCAGTTGCCTCCCGGTGATTCACGGAAGCGGTGACTTCGCAATTCAGGTGCGCAATGTCATGCTCGGAGAATCGTTCGACTGCCTCGCCCTCCCGCTCCCAGAATCGTTTCAACAGGCGGTCGAAACAGGTGTCAGCCACCTTCCCAGCATCACCATTGCGGTTCAGCAGGAAACCGATGACTTCGGGCAAACGTGGGCGCCGGAGCAAGACGAAGCTGAAAAAGTTGCCAGTTACGTTCCGCTCGATCCATGCCAGCCAGTCATCGCGGCAATTCGAATTGCGATGCAGGAGCATATCCCTCGCGCATTTATTGATCTCGAAGTCGATTCATTTGAAGTTCAAACCAAGATCTTCCCTGATCCATACGCGTTGAAACAAGTCGCTGCAGAACAGTTCGCCGCCGCAGTCCTGCCTTCACTTCGCAGGCCGACTTCCGAGCAACATCAGCAACGAATTTCGTGGATGGCACAGCGTCTTCGTGAGTTAGAGAACCGGCATAAGTCTATTCTCTTCGTTTGCTCGGTACAGGATTGGCCTTGGATTCGTGAAGCATACCACGCCGCAGAGCCTGTCGAAGTTGAACACGCTCCGGTCTACGACACAGAACTTTACAAAGTCGATCCGAACACGTTGATGTTCTTACTTGAAGAATTGCCTTACATCACCAGCCTTTATGAAGAGTCTCGTTTCAACCTTAATAACGACGAGAACTTGTCGATCGA
>JAJDEL010000348.1 GCA_029259835.1 Planctomicrobium sp.
CTTCCCACCGGGGCAAAATTCTTCTTATCAAAGCATGGGCTTTGCGCTCTTGGGGCCAATCATCGAGAACGCGAGCGGCATGTCTTATCAGCAATTCATGAAGCAAGAACTTTTCGAACCTCTCGGAATGAGCAGAACAGCACTTGGACTTGAAGGGAGTGACATTGACGACCCGAACATTGCTGAAGCGCGTTTGCCTGACGAACAAATTGGGGAGGATGGCTGGAATTGGAATAGTAAATACTGGAAGACATTCGGAGCTCCCTGGGGTGGGACGCTTTCGACCGTTGAAGATGTCAGCCGGTTTTCTCGTTGTCTCTTGAGTCGTGGTTTGACGCCTGACGGCGTTCACCTTTTCAATGCTGCGACGATTGAATTGGCGACGACGAATCGGCTTCATGATTTTCAAGACATGCCAGAACCAATACGCCGCACGCGAGGTTGGGGCTATGGCTGGCAGATGAACTGGCTGAATCATCGTGGCTGCTTCGGTGACTTACTTGGTGCAAACGTCTTTGGACATTGGGGAGCAACAGGAACTCTCCTCTGGTTGGACCGCAAGGCCGAAACGTCTGCTGTGATTCTCAGTACGCAGCCGGATGGAAGGTCGGTTTCGCCGTTGGTTCCGCTCTCGAATATGATCGCTGCGGCGTTTGAATAGAAGATCGACTGAGCCACACACTTGAAATCAGCGGCATACTGTCATGCGAGAAATTTTCGCTCGTCGAGGATTTCCCAGATGCGTTCGAGCGGCAAACCGATGACATTGCTCAAGCTACCGTTGAACGATTCGACGAACAAACTGCCGGCGGATTGAATTCCGTAGCCACCCGCCTTGCCGAGTGGCTCTTCAGTCTGAATGTACCATTCGAGCAGTTCGGGATTTACTTCGTGAAAGCGAACTTGAGTTGACACGAGAATGCTCTGCTGAGTTCCATCTGGGAACTGAAATTGGACGGCTGTGACGACATCGTGTTCTGCTGAGGAATAATAACTGGTGAACCACTCACGGACTGTTGTTTCCCAGTCCGCTCCATCCGGTTTTCCGAGTACACGAGATGTTCCGGAATCGTTCGCAACGACGACTGTATCGGCCGTAAGAATAGCTCCCCAATCGTTTTCAGCTTGCTGATTGAAGACATCCTGGCACTTCGTCGCTGCAATTTTGACGAGTTGTTTTTCGATTGTCGTTCGATCCGTCATCCCTTCGAAACCAGCTTCATCAGAGTGAAGCGGCGGACAGATCGCAATTCGATCTAGGGCAACGAGAGTTTGAAGCAGAACTTTACGTTGAGGAGATTGTGATCCGAGTATGATCTTTCGAGAAACGTTCATTGCTCAACTTGCGGTGCGTTTCGATATTTTCGAGTGTTGCTTTTACGTCCACTTTGTACTCATGGGCAAGTCTCGTGAGCAGTTGGCGCTAGGCCGCGGGCCTTTTGGGGATAACTCGCTTTCTCGCAAATTGCCCGACGCTAGCGCGTACGGCTTATGGCGTGCGGAAAGTTGCTTTAGGACCATTCCTCACTTCTCATCAACGTGAATAACAACGCAAGTAATGTTGTCCTTCGAGCCACCATCTTGGGCCGCTTTCACAAGAGCATCTGCTGCGACTTGAGGGTCGTCTTCTTCTGCCAGGATGCGGTGAATCACATCGTCAGTTGCTCCATCGGTCACTCCGTCGGAGCAGAGCATGTAGCGGTCACCGACCTGCGGATTGATTTTTTTTGCCTCGGTGCCAGTGGCCCCATCTTTCGAACCCAGGTAACGATACAACACATTTTTATAACGATGTGTCAGAGCATCTTCCGGGGTGATTGTCCCTGCCTTCACGAGCGCTTGAGTTAAGGAATGATCTTCCGTGAGTTGTTCCAAAACCCCATCACGCAGCTGGTATGTTCGGCTGTCGCCCACTCCGCCGATGAAAAACTGCTGATCGACGACGACGATAAACGTTACCGTTGTTCCCATGCTCTTGAACTTAGGCTCGATTTCTCCGAGCGCCATAATTTCTGAGTTTGCATGTTCAACAGCAGAGTCAATGTGTCCTGTGACGGATTTTTCTTTCGGTTTTCCGTCCCAGGGAACCGTCAGATCGAGCTTCTTGGAGACCAATTCCACTGCGAGTTCGCTGGCTTTCTCTCCGGCACTTTGACCGCCCATGCCATCGGCAACGAGGAAATATCTGGCCTGGGGATCAACGTAGAAGTTGTCTTCGTTATTATCACGAAAATTCCCTTTAATGGAGATCGCTCCCCATTTGAAACTAACGCTGTCCGACATTTCAGATGCCTCTATAATCTGTTGCCAATTTGCAACGAGTGTTCTTTTCATCGTTTCGTGATTCTTAACAAGCTATCATTGCGGATTGACTTCCAGAATGCGACCCCACCAAAGATGGCGAATTCCCTCTTTATGAAAGCGAAGGACGACTCCATGCTCCTCATCAAACGTGTCCATGGACGAGATATCAACATCCGAATTGAAGGAACCGGGGAACCTTTGCTATTTGTCCATGGATTTCCGTTCGATCACACGATGTGGAAGCACCAGATTTCTTGTTTTGCAAAGACAAATCAGGTGTTTGCCCCTGATTTACGAGGCTTTGGAGCCAGCACTGGCGGAGAGGGTCTTGGCGATGTCGTCGCGATGGAAGAGTTCGCCGCCGATCTTTCATCGCTACTTGGCGAGCTTTCGATTCACGAGCCGGTCCATTTTTGCGGTCTCTCGATGGGAGGATACATCGCCTGGCAATTCTTCAGGCAGCATCGTTCGCAACTGAAAAGTCTCATTGTCTGTGATACGAAAGCCTCCGCCGATTCGGATGAAGCAAAACAAGCACGGCTGGAGACTGCCGCGAAGGTGCTGGCGGAAGGCTCCGGGTTCCTCGCCGTCGCAATGGTCGAGAAACTGTTTTCCCCGAGAACACTCGCCGTACAACCAGCGACCGTTGAGGAGATTCAACAGACAATCCGCGCGACGCCTCCAGCAAGCATTGCCGCCTCATTGAAGGGCATGGCAGCCCGGCCGGAGATGTCTGAGATGTTGAGAGAGATTGACGTCCCAACTCTTGTTATTGTTGGAGAAGAAGACGCTTTGACAACACCGCAGGAAATGCAACTCATCGCGGATACGATTCCGAATGCGCGCTTTGTGCAAATCGCCGGGGCAGGGCATATGTCTCCGCTTGAAAAGCCAGTCGAAGTGAACCAAGCCATCGGCGATTTTCTTTCAAGCCTTGATTGATGGCGCATGACCAATCGTATCTGCTTTGGAGTTTCTCGCCATGAGCCGAGCGCGCTAGCGTCGGGCATTTTGCGAAAAAACGATGTCTATTCAAGGCCCGCGGTGAACGCCAGCCGGTCATGAAATTTGGCCCCAAGTACAAAGTAGACGGCATCGGGCGCAAGCCGCTCATTGGGATTGTTCACTCGTGATCGGCAAGCAACTGATCTTCAGTGAAACTCTTTTCAACAATCGCAGCCCCGCACGCATCGCCGAAGACATTCACAGTGGTTCGGAAGCGATCAAGCAGCCAGTCCACGGAAAGGATCAGGCTCATGTATTCAATCGGTAAACCGACGGCAGTGAGGACAATCACCATTGTGACCAGCCCTGCTTCAGGAATACCTGCGGCTCCAATCGCAGCGAGAGTCGCAGTGATTGCGACAATGACTTGTTGCGTAAACGGCAAATCGGCTCCGACAACCTGAGCGATAAAAATCGCAGCGACGGCTTCGTAGAGCGCGGTCCCGTCCATGTTAATTGTCGCACCAAGAGGGAGAACAAAGTCGACAGATTTTTTCGAGACGCCTCCTTCATCAATCGCCGATTCCATCGTGACCGGCAGCGTTGCCGACGAGCTTGCCGTTGAGAACGCCGTGAGCAATGCCTGCGACATTTGCAGCATGAAGAGATACGGATTTCGTCGTGTGAACAAGTAAAGAATTGCAGGGAGAGTCACAAACGCATGTACCGCCAGGCCGATTAGAACGGTCATCGAGTAGCTGCCGGTCTTTTGCAATTCACCTAGAAAGTTGCCAGTGATGTTTGCTTGTCCAAAACGGGCCGCAACAAGGCAGAAAATTCCCAGCGGCGCAAATCGCATCACAAGTAATATGAAACCCATCAGCGCATCGTTTGCCTGCTGAACAAAAGTGACAATCGAAGTCACCTTCGACCCCATCGTCGTGAGCAAACCGGCGAAGGCGATGGAGAAGATGATCAACGGCAGTAGTTCCATATTGGCCGCTGCTTTGAACAGATTGTCGGTGAACATCATCAGAACCAGATTTTCCAAAACTCGTGAAATGCCTGGGTTTTTCCGTTCGATATATTCCCCATCTCCCAGAACACCAGCGACGTCTTCGTCGGTCGTTCCCGATTCGTCAGCGATCGCGGTGTAGATTTTTTCTTTCGCAGACGCTTTTGACTCCAATAAGTTCGCTCGTGACTCTTCACCGCTTGAGCCGCCGCCAGGATTGATGATGTTGACGAGAATAATTCCGACGATCACAGCCAGTACAGTTGTCGTCAAATAGTAAACTACCGCCACCGCCCCAGGTTTTCCCAGCTTTCGCACATCCCCCAATCCCAGAATGCCCGCCATAACAGAAGCGATGACTAACGGGACAACGAGCATCTTGAGAACACGCAGAAAAATTTCTCCACCGAGACGCAACGGAACGATGATGTAGTTCGCTCTGGCGATGAGTTCGGATTCACCTGTGACGACGTTGTCTGCTGCATCACCAGACGGTTCGTATCCGATTGAAGCGAGTGTCGGGAGCAGAAGTGCGGTGAGAATCGCCAAAACGATTGCGATTGCAATTTGAATCGTGAGTTGATGGTCGCCACGTTTTGCTGCCATGTCATTTTATTTCGTTGAAATAAGAGCGTGATTGAAAATTGCTGTCACTGCTGTATCGCGGCAACTTTTGTCCCCTCTCCCTGGGGGGAGAG
>JAJDEL010000349.1 GCA_029259835.1 Planctomicrobium sp.
AAAGCAAATTCAGGTTGGGCGGTTGGAGGTTTCGTCAGTCTTGTCTTCGCCTGTTGTTTAAGTGGTTGCAACAAACAAGCGGCTGAGCCGGATAGCGGGAATCAGGAGGCATTCAGTGATTCAACCGAGGGTCTGTCCGGAGAAAACGCCTCTTCACCGAACTCGAAGCCTACGCTGCAAGAGATGACGCCTGAGCAAAGAATGAAGTCAATAAGCGACGGCTTTAAACGAGAAGCCGAAATTTCAAAAAAACTGGCGACTCAATTCAATTTTCCAAAACTCGAGGTTGGTCTGAGAGACGATGAAACGATCCGCTTCTTGAGGGCTGGGTCGATTTTAGACGGTCAGACTTCGGTGTTTCCGGAGGTGAAAGATGATTTGATGGAGTTCATCGGTTCGCAAGTTCAGATCACCGAACTTGCCATGGTACATCTCAATATCGCAGATGCGCAACTCATAAAATTAAAAGGACTGATCCAACTCGAGTCGTTGTCGTTTTCTTATTCAAATATAACAGGCCACGGAATCAGTGCGTTCGCAGAGTGTGATAAGCTAAGGAGTTTAGGTCTTGGGGGGTGTCAGAATCTGACTGATGATGGTGTTGCCCAGTTTCCACTATTCGAATCTCTTACTGACTTATCGATGATTGGATGCCCTAAGGTCAGCGACAAGAGTATCGAAAAATTATTGACATACAAAAATTTGAAAAAGTTGAACCTTTACAACACTGCAATTTCTGACAGCGGAAGTGAGACGCTGAAGAGTGCATTTCCTGATTGCAAAATTGTCCTCGGACGGGATAATTGAAGCTCACCGGTTCCCCCGAGTCTTGGGAATTGGGCGGCTCATTTAGGATGAACCTGGGCCACTCAGTTCCCTTCTGGTGAATTCCCATCGATGGTTAGTCAGTGGCAGTTTCACAACACTTGCAGTGCAAATCATTTCACCTGCGGTATCTGATGTCTGCCATGTAGACATCGACAACACTCATTCGCAAATGCCTCACTCTCCTAAACCATGTTCTCCCTGGTTGATGCTCAACTCGCTGCCTGAGCCGTTAAGTACGGTCTCTTTTGTTCTGGAGCCGCTTGAAGAGAAGCACGCAGAGCTGGACTTTCAGGCGCTCATGTCGTGTCGAGTCAGATTGCGGGAGGAACTCCAGTGGGGTGGCTGGCCGCCGGAGGACTTCAGCCTGAAACTCAACCGCGCTGACCTCTGCCGGCACCATGGCGAGTTCCGTCGATGTGAAGCGTTCGCCTACAGCGTGCTCAGCCCTGATCGTTCGCAGTGTTTAGGCTGCGTCTACATCGAACGTTGTGCGGAAATAGATGGTGCCCAGCTTGCGTTCTGGGTGATCAATGACGCGATCAAAATCGAAGCTGTTCTCGTCACTGATGTGCTCGCATGGATTCACCGGGACTGGTCTATCAATCGCGTTCTCGTCCCGCTGCGCGAGGCGAACAGGCGTGGGATCATGCTTGCGCAGGACTTGGGACTGGAAACGCTGGACAGCGTGGAAGAAGAAGCCCTCGTGGATCACCGTTGTTTCATGTCAACGAAGTAAGTCAGGCTCTTCGCCTGGCAGACGTGAGCGAAACTTAATAAAAGAGAGAGTGGTCAGCTCGGAGAATACCAGTTGCCCCCCCTCGTCAGTCACAGCCTGACCTCCCTCGTTGAAAGCAGTTTGAGCATGAAAACCATTGCAAAGAACGTTTTGATCGTCATTGTTGGTTTTATCGCTGGCAGTGTGGTGAATCTTGGATTGATCAACATTGGAATGGCAGTCGTTCCCCTTCCTGAAGGCGCAGAGGTCATCACAATGGAAGATGTTCGAGAAAGCATGAAGTTGTTCACGCCGGTGAACTTTATTTTTCCGTTCCTGGCACATGCACTGGGTACTCTTAGTGGTGCGTTCGTCGCTGCGAAACTCGCGAGCAAACACCAGATGAAATTTGCAATTGGGATTGGCGTTTTATTTCTGCTTGGTGGTTTGACGATGGTCTTTATGTGCGGTGGTCCAGTGTGGTTCATCGCATCTGACCTACTGCTGGCATACATCCCAATGGGCTACCTGGGAGGCACTCTTGCCAGCGGAAAGAAACCTCAAACTGTAACTGTATAATTCTCAACCGTACCGAGCAGAGTCGCGGGCCGCGCGGTTTGCTGAAATCAATTTCATTCCCCCAAATGCCTCTCACCAGGTTCGCTTGAGTTCTACGCACGCTCCACGAAACGTTGGCCTCTGAATACTGAGTGTCTACTTGACAGATGTACAAATTGTCAGCAGAATGGAATTCACAATTTCTCTTCAATTTCACGCCTTTGAGAATCGTCGATGAACTGTCGTTCTTGCTATCACACATTAGGTCTGCTTCTACTGATCGGAGTTGCGTTTAGCGGGTGCACAAAAAATGATCCGTTAAATCGTCAAGCCGTTTCAGGAAAGGTTCTTTTGGGAGGTGAGTCACTTGCCTCGGGATCGATAGAATTTCACCCGGCATCGAAGTCCGGGACAATGTCCGGGGCGGTCGTGACTGATGGCAAGTATTCGGTTGCGGCGGCGCGTGGACTCCCTCCGGGAGAATACATCGTTCGAATCTATGCGGCTGATGAATCTGCTGAACCGATCGAAGTTCCTGGAGAGTCGAATCTGATTGCCGTTGAAAAAATTCCGGAAGAATTTAATGTCAACAGTGATCAGCGGCGAACTGTCGAAGACGGAAAAAAGAACGTGTTCGATTTTGATATTCCGATTTCACAAGATTGACTGATAGAATAAATTGCGTTTCATTTTCAGCATACTTCATTCTTAACAGAGGTCACGACGATGTCTCTTCAAAGGCGAAAAGGTTTTACGCTCATCGAGTTGCTCGTGGTGATCGCAATCATTGCAATTTTAGTTGCTTTGCTATTACCTGCTGTTCAACAAGCCCGTGAAGCGGCCCGGCGAACCCAGTGTAAAAACAACATGAAGCAAATTGGGCTTGCGATGCACAATTACCATGATGTCAATAATGGATTTCCTGTCGGACAGTACAGCTGTTGTTGGGGAACCTGGATCGTCGGGATCATGCCGTACATCGACCAGGCACCTCTTTATGACCTCTATGTGTTTGACCGAAAATATGGCGATCCTTCGGACACAGCGAGGTACAACCACGGCGTGAACCTTCCGGTGACGAGAAAACGACTCGTCGCGTTGTCATGTCCCAGTGACAGCGAAAATGCTCCATTTTCGAGTATCACAAGCCACAACTATGCGGTGAATTTTGGCACAACGGGGTACGCTCAGCAATCAACTTTGAATGGAGTGCGGTTTGAAGGAGCGCCATTTAGAATTTCCGGATATCGAACTCCCGCGCGAAATCAACGCTTCCGAGATGTTACTGATGGGACTTCATCCACAATTTTAGTCGGCGAAGTATTGCAAGGAGAAGCAAGAGATCTCCGTGGTTTTTCCTGGTGGGGTGATGCAAGCCAGTTCACGACTTACCTGCCACCGAATTCTGCGATTCCAGATCGAATCTACACATCTTCCTTCTGCAATAATCAACCAATCAGCAATTTGCCTTGTGCAGTTTCTACCAGCGCAAATCCAACGATGTTCGCCTCCAGAAGTCGGCACGTCGGCGGTGTGCAGGTTGTCTTGTGCGATGGAGCAACCCGATTTGTTTCAGAGAATATCGATCTGGATTTATGGCGAGCGATCAGTACCTCGCAGGGGGACGAGGTTGTCAGCGAGTTCTAACAGTTCATGTGCGGTCCGTACGATTCAGTCAGCAGAATCGATCACAAGAGCATTAACTGAAAAATGCAGCTCGTCCTACAGATTCGGAACGAGTTCCTTACGATCACCAGCGAAATAACGGTACACGTCTACGACATCAATCACTAATGACGTTGAATTGAGGACAATCACTCCACGAATCCACAGGCCAAAAGTTTCGCCTGAAGAAATTTCACCAATACGAAACGCCAGCCAGATTGCCAGGGGGATCCACAAAATGTGCCCCAGCCCTAGAATTCGAGTGAACCCATAACGAGCAGTGAGCACGAACATCAGGTTCGCACTGAGAAACATGGTTGCCAAGACGACCTGAGATTCCACCCGCTCGATAAAAAAGATGGGCACGACGACATTGACTGCGATCAAAATCCCCAGCCAAGCTTTAATCGGCCAGGACATTTTCATGATCCCCCGATGAAACTTAAGAATTCCCTGCATTGTGAGTCCTTCTTATTGAATTCATTGCACGCGTCTGCACATCGCCTACCGCTTTCTCATCCTATGCAGACTGATCTGTCAAGAATGTGATCTGCTTCACGATTCGCGCAGGAACATCTTCAGAGAATTCTTAGAGAGAGCTTGGATCAAGCATTTTCCTGCGCCTCAATGTCCTGATTCCAGCTTTGCATCTGGACAATCAAGAATGACGCAGTCCAGGCAATGAGCACAAGACCGGTGAGAGTTTCGAGGGCTGTCATCATACGAATCGATCCACTTGGAGTAACATCTCCGAACCCAAGTGAGGTAAAGACAACGAAGGAGTAGTACCAATAATCAGTGGAGGCTTCACCGCTGGCGTCTTGTATCTTACCAAGCCAAGGCCAATGGCTGAGGCAATAATATGCAATGGCAAATAAAGAAATTTCAACAACGTGCGTCATGAGCGCCCCGAAGATCAGCACATTGATCCACCAGCGATGCCGCGAGAAATCCTTCATCGGGAACTGCGATATAAAAACCAGGGAACGGTAGTGAATCGCGATACAGGCTACTACAACAAGGAATGAAACCGGCAGAATGACCAACATCAGAGAGAACCTTCTGAAGCTGGCTGTTGTTTTTTATCACTCGTAAACATATTGATCAAAACGAAGAAAGTCGGGACGAACAGCACTGCGAAAAAGGTCGCGGCGATCATTCCACCGACGACTGCATTCCCGACCGCTTGACGGCTGGCTGCACCAGCGCCGGAAGCGACAAGTAGGGGCATGAATCCAAGAATGGAGGAAAAGGCTGTCATCAGGATCGCTCGAAACCGCAGCTTGGCAGCGCTGATGGCTGCATCGCGAACAGAGGCACCGTCTCGGAGTTGCTCGCTGGCGAATTCGACAATCAGGATGGCGTTTTTACTTGCCAGTGCCACCAGCAAAACGATCCCAATTTGAGTGTAGGTATTGTTCTCTGCACCACGAATCATCAGCGCTAAGACCACTCCTAAAGCTGCCAGTGGAACAACAGCAATCACAGCCAGGGGACTTGTCCAACTTTCGTATTGGGCGGCGAGGACAAGAAAAACGAAGATGATCGCGAGACCAAAAATGAGTGCCTGACCACCGGATGAGATCTTTTCCTGATAGGACATTCCAGTCCACTCGAAACCGAATGAAGCAGGAAGATTGGACTCTGCGAGTTCTTCCATAAGACCGAGTGCCTGACCAGAACTGTAGCCCAATGCCGGAGATCCATTGACCGATGCGCTGGGGTAAAGATTGTAACGACGAATAACTGAAGCCCCGAAGTCTTCACGGACGTCAACGAGTGAACCAAGGGGAACCATTTGACCGGATGCGTCACGAACGTCGAGACTCTCTATGTCGCTGGCGCTCGCTCGAAACTGGGACTCCGCCTGAACGCGGACTTGATAGGATCGATTCAGGTACGTGAAATCGTTGACGTATGCAGAACCGAGATACGCCTGCATTGTTCCAAAAACCGTACTCAGCGGGACATTCATCGTCTTCGCTTTTGTCCGGTCAACGTCAACAAAAACCTGAGGAACATTAGCACGGAAGGTCGTGTTGAGTGAAGATAATCCAGACTGCGAATTGCCTGTTGTTGAAATGTCCTCCGCAACGGATTGAAGTTCTGCGAGGCCGGCGTTGCCGCGATCCTGAACTTCCATTTGAAACCCACCAGCGTTGCCGAGTCCATCGATCGGGGGTGGGACGAATCCAAAGATGATTGCTTCTTTGACTTGGTTGAATTGTTTCTGCAGCGAGGCAACGATGGAATCCTGGCTCAAGTGAGGTTCTTTTCGTTCGTCCCACGGATCAAACATAACGATAGAAACACCGAGGTTGGAGCCTGCATTTCCACTGAGCAGAGAGTAGCCGGAGATGCTCATCCATTCAGTGATCCCGTCTGTGTTTTGATAAACATCTTCCAGGTCAGCCAGAACGGATCTTGTTCGCTCACTGCTGGCACCATCCGGAAGTTGCACATTGACGAACATATACCCCTGATCTTCCATTGGCACAAAACCGGTCGGCAGTTGACCGAATTTCCAACCAGTCGCCACGACCAATCCGATGTAAACCAGCATGACAACCGCAACAATTCTAACGAGTTGTCTTACGATGGCCGTGTAGCCGCTGGTCACAAAATCGAATGCCGTATTGAACCACCGAAAAAAGATGAACTGCTTCTTGTCTTTGTTGGGTGGTCTAAGAATGATGCCGCACAGAGCTGGGCTGAGAGTGAGGGCATTCAATGTACTAATCAAGACCGCTGAGGCAATCGTCAGTGCAAACTGCCGATTGAGTTGGCCGGTAATTCCGCTCATAAAGGCTGTCGGGACGAACACAGCTAACAGGACGAGCGTGGTCGCGATGACCGGTCCTGTGATTTCATCCATCGCCTTCAACGCAGCATTTTTCGGAGACAACCCTGCCTCCAGGTGACGGGTTGTATTTTCAACGACAACAATCGCATCGTCCACGACGATGCCGATTGCCAGAACGATTCCAAATAGCGAGAGCATGTTGATTGAAAAACCAAGACCACTCATAAAGGCGAATGTTCCGATCAGAGAAACTGGAATCGCTATCACTGGGACGATTGTTGATCTCCAGTCCTGGAGAAAGATAAAAATGACAATCACAACAAGCACAGCAGCCACGAGTAACGTTGAATAGACTTCCTCGATAGAGGCTTCCACAAAGCGAGTTG
>JAJDEL010000350.1 GCA_029259835.1 Planctomicrobium sp.
GCATACCACCCCACGGATTGGGGCGAGGAACGACATGATGAACTCACCAAGTACTTGCTTTTTCTGGTAAACTTTCAACCAAAGGAGAGGCTCACTGGAATGGACTGCGACCGGCACTTTACTGATCTCTACTTCACTCTACCACCGACGCCGAATTGATTTCCGGTCGCTACAACGCGTCCGTTTTTGAAAACGACTTCGAGTAACTTCTCACTTCCGACTGCTCGTCCTTCTTCGTCGGTCAATCGGGCGACACGTTTTCGAGTTTGAACATCGAAGACATCTCCCGAAGATGGGTAAGCATACTTTCCATCGACACTGAAGCTGATCCAGCCCGGTTCACCTCGACACTCAAGGCTGGCAACCTGCTTTGGTGGCATTTGAGTTGCATCAAAGATGTGCATACGTTTGTTGTGGGCATCGCAGACCCAAATTTCTGACTCGTCCGGTGTCATCCCAATCCCGTGAGATGGGCAACCGTGCCGCTTCACTTTTCCCTGTTCAAAGCCTTTGACTTCGACACGATGAATTTTCTTTCTGGATTTGAGGTCACCAATTTCAAAGCCCAGGCAATCATTGATGCAGACAAAGACCAACGTTTGTGATCCGTTGACGGTGAACGGACGAATGTTGTGACTGAACGGGCCAACTGTTTCAATCGATTTGTGGCCGGTCGTATCCGCAACGGTCAGCAGAGGCGAGGCGAGTCCTGCCAGATAACAGCGAGTTCCATCTGGTCCGTAGACTGTATTATGGGCTCTCGAGTTCGGTTGAATGCGTGCGAGGACATCACCAGACATTGCATCGAGAACGTGCCAGTGGCCTTTCTCGAATGATGGTTGGTAAATCACGCTGCCGTCTGGGGAGATCGACATTCTGTCGCACCCTCCTTCGTAACGACGTTCCCAAAGCAGCCGGTCGGAATTCAAGTTATAACACAGCAATTGTTCAATCGTGCTGATGTAGATTCGTCCGGTTTCTGCGGAGGCACATATTCCTTTCACATTGATCGGTCTGCCGTCTCGCTTGATCCCTCCGGTTGGAATTCTGCGTACAAATTTGTGCTCGTCTCTGATGTCAAAGACCAACAGTCCATGACCACCATATTCGAGGTAGTTTCGAATTCCAGGTGTCGCAACATACAGGTAATGTTGCTCGTTCTCCTCTGCAAGCGCATTTGCTGTCAGCAAACAGAAGGAACAAAACATTAGCCTTCGGAGCAACTCAGACATGGTCAGCCTTCATGTGTATCGTGTTGAAAAAAGATGAGATTGAGTAGGAGCCGATCTTCAGCGCCATCCTCTCACTTTTCACTGGAAGAATTCAACTCTCCAGATTGACTTCATTGCCGATGGATCAACATCCGGATATAAATTTTGCTTCCCATTCCTGTTCAGCTCGTTCAGTTCGGCAACGTATATGATCTCCACAGACGACCCGAATCAGCCAGAAGATACCGTCCCACCGGAATTTGATCAGGAAATCGCGGCAGGGACTGAAGTACCGCCAACGACTTTCTGGGGGACGGTTTTGAAACTTGGTCCGGGGTTGGTCGTTGCAGGGAGCATTGTTGGCTCAGGCGAACTCATCGCGACGACGAAAACCGGCGCGCATGCTGGGATCGCTCTACTGTGGTTGATCATCATTGGGTGTTTGATCAAAGTTTTCGTGCAGATTGAACTCGGTCGCTTTTCGATCATTCACGGAGAAACGACTTTAAGCGCGCTGAATCGCGTTCCTGGAAAGATCGGGAAGGCGAATTGGATCATCTGGTTCTGGTGCTGCATGATGCTCGCTGGCATTCTTCAACTTGGCGGAATTGTCGGGGCGGTTGGTCAATCGATGGCAATTGCGATGCCGATCAGTGGCGACTATATCGAAGCAATCGCGCTGCCTGATGCTGGGGAAATCAAATTCTATAATCAATGGACCGACGACTTCGCGAATGGTCGAGACGAATTCAATAAGCTCACACCAGACCAACAGGAACGAATCACGCGCGGGTACGAACGAATTGAGGCCGCTCTGGCGGCCATTGGAGATCGCGGAACCTCCGCGATCGAAACCGTTCGTGCTGGGAGTAAAGTGGAAGATCCGTATACTTTCGACGACCGAATCTGGGCGACGCTGGTCGGGTTGATCACGATTGGGCTGTTGTATAATGGTCGGTATGGAGTGATTCAAATGATCTCGACCGTGCTGGTCGTTTCGTTCACATTCCTGACGATTGGAAATGTGGTTTCATTACAAATGACTGCCGATTGGAGTATTTCAACCTCGGAGTTTATGAAAGGTTTTTCATTTGGGTTACCTGACTCTGGTGATAAGTGGGAATCGTTGACGATTGCGTTGGCAACGTTTGGGATTATTGGCGTCGGAGCGACTGAACTGATCACCTATCCGTATTGGTGTATCGAGAAAGGGTATGCCCGATATACGGGTAAGAAGACTGATGACGAAGCGTGGCTGCAACGTGCTCGTGGTTGGATTCGGGTGATGCACTACGACGCGTTTTTGTCGATGGTCGTTTACACATTGGCAACGATGGCATTCTTCGTCATGGGCGTGGCGGTTTTGTACCGCGAAGGTCGCAACCCGGACGGGATGAGAATGGTCAGCACGCTCTCGTCTGCGTATGTGCCGATCTTCGGCGAATACGCAAAGATCATGTTCCTGTGCGGAGCGATTGCAGTTCTTTATTCAACATTCCTCGTCGCGACCGGTGGTCATTCGCGCATGTATACGGATGCACTCAAAATCTTCGGAATTATTGGTCGGAACGACCAGAAGGCACATGATCGATCACTCACAATATTTTGCGTCATCGTCCCGCTCGTCTGTGTTGTTTTGCATTGGACAGGCATCGATCCGGTGAAAGCAATTCTGCTTTCGGGTATGATGCAGGCAACGATGCTGCCGATGATCGGCTTCGGTGCGCTCTACTTCCGTTACACAGCAACCGATCCAAGGCTCGCGCCGAGCAAAGCCTGGGACGTGATGTTGATCATCTCGTTCATCGGCTTGTTCATCGCTGGCGCGTGGGGGCTGTATTTGCGGATCGCGAAATTGCTTTAAGCGTTATTCGTTTTGCCACACACTTAACTTAAAGTGTGTGGCAAAACAATTCCGCCTATTCAACGTTTCCCGTCGTCATTTTCCCGTCGATATCGCGTGCGAGTCCTTCGCACGGATTTTCATTTCGAAGAACAGGCGGCAACCGGTTTTCACGCACGTTGTCGTAACAGTCGAGGGTTGCGAATCGCCGCAGCGATGCCGGAATTCCGACAGCCGTGAATCCAGGATGCCCGGTCGCTGGATACGGACCGCCATGGTTCATCGCAGGACTGACTGCAACGCCGGTTGGCATTTTGTCGTTCAACAAGCGTCCAACATGTTGGATCAGTTCTTCGGCAATTTGATCGTAAAGGACGTCGTCGCTGCCGTTGGTGTCTGAGTAAATACAACCTGTCAGATTTCCTTCAAGGTGCTCTGTGATCGCGAGCATTTCTTCATCACTCTCTGCAACAATCATTAAAGATGCATTGCCGAAGGCTTCTGCCTGATGACCTGTTGGATTTTCAAGGAACGATTTTCCGGTTGCTCGCAGCAATGTATTCGCATGACAACAACGAGAAGGATCAACCGGTTGATTTCCGGTGACGACATGAGCACCGGTCTGTTGAATCGCGACGATGCCTGCCCGCAAGCTACGCTCGACACCTTCTCCCAGTAATGTGCCGGCAGGTGCGGCAGCAAATTTTTCAGCCACGGCAGTGGTGAATGCTTCTGCCTTTTCTCCAGACGGCAAAACGACCAGTCCGGGATTTGTACAGAACTGTCCGGTTCCCATTAAGCAAGACCCGGTGAATTCATCCACGATCTCTTCGAGTCGTTCTTCCAATGCGCCTGGCAGAATGAAGACTGGGTTGATACTGGAAAGTTCGAGATAAATTGGTGTTCCAGATTTGTCGGCGGCTTCTTTGAGGAAGAGTCCAGCATGTCGCGAACCGGTGTATCCGGAGGCTCCGAGTTTTGGATGAGAAACCAGCTTCGCTCCATCTTCATGGGATGTCCGATAGATCAGTTGAACGAATCCGTCTGGCATTCCGGTGGTCTCACAAGCGTGTTGTGCTGCCTCGGCAAAAATCTGAGTCGTACGAGGATGTGCGGAATGCCCTTTCGCAATCACTGGATTCCCAGCAGCAATCGCGGCAGCAAAGTCGCCACCGGAAATTGAATTGAAAGCGAGCGGAAAGTTATTCGGACCGAAGACCGCGACCGGACCAATCGGTCCCAGCATCGAGCGGATGTTCGTGGCCGAGTCGATTGTGGGAACAGTCCAGGCACAATTACGAGCCGCATTCGCGGCCTGACGTAGTTGATCGAGCGTCCGTACCATTTCCCCATCTTTCAGACGTGGTGAAACCGGATAGCCTGTTTCGAGGTGGGCAGCGCTGACGATGTCGTCGATGCGAAGCTCAATTTCGGCTGCGTAAGCATTAAGGAAATCGGCAAATCGGTTACCAGTGAAAGAACGGACAATCTTAAACGCCGCAGCAGCAGCAACCAGTGCCTCTTCCACTTCCGACCAGGGGCTGACAGGAAAGACTTCTGGCAAAGTCTCTCGGGTTGCGGGATTGATTGCCTGAAAAGTTTCTGTTCCGGTGGAAGTCCGCCATTGACCGTTGATCAAAACTGGTTGTGAAGTCATTATGGATCCGCTGTTATCGTTCTATGCTTGTTCGTTCGTAGAGTAACTGTCGCCTTCTTATTATTCGAGTCCGCACGCTCATCTGTTCGAAAGAACCACATGAAGATTCTTGTTACCGGTGCCGCCGGATTTATCGGCTTTCATTTATCGCGAGCATTGCTTGTGCGTGGGGATGACGTCGTGGGTCTCGACAATCTCAACGACTATTACAGTGTGGAACTGAAGCAGGACCGTCTTAATCTGTTGCTACCGAACGAGAGATTCCAATTTGAGAAAATCGATCTCGTTGATCAAGAACCAATGGAGGCATTGTTCGCGCAGGAGAAGTTTGATGTCGTCGTGAACCTCGCCGCACAAGCCGGTGTCCGTTACTCCCTGACGAATCCACATGCTTATACGTCGAGCAACATTGATGGGTTCCTGAATGTTCTGGAAGGGTGCCGACACAATGACGTGAAGCATCTTGTTTATGCGTCGAGTAGTTCGGTGTATGGTGCGAATACTGCAATGCCATTTTCCGTGAGTGACAACGTCGATCATCCGGTCAGCCTGTACGCAGCATCGAAAAAGGCGAACGAACTGATGGCCCATTCGTATAGCCATCTCTATGCCTTGCCGACAACGGGGTTGCGATTCTTCACCGTTTATGGTCCCTGGGGACGGCCTGATATGGCGTTGTTCCTTTTCACAAAGGCGATTCTTGAGGGCAAGCCCATTGACGTTTTCAACCACGGAAAAATGAAACGCGATTTCACATACGTTGATGACATTGTGAACGGTGTCATCAGCACAATTGATCAGACAGCAAGCCCGAATCTTGATTGGAGTGGTGATGCCCCAGACCCGAGCAGTTCAAAAGCTCCGTTTCGACTTTTCAACATCGGGAACAACGAACCGGTGGAATTATTGGCGATGATCGAGACATTGGAAAAATGCCTCGGCAAAACCGCTGAGAAAAACATGCTCGACATGCAGCCAGGTGACGTCCCAGCGACCTATGCCAACATCGAAGCCCTCGAAGCAGCGACTGGATTCCATCCTTCAACGTCAATTGAAGAGGGCATCGCAAAGTTTGTTGAATGGTATCGGGAATATCACGCGATGTGAGGTGATCACAGGGCGTGCGCCTTAGGAACAATCCTTTTCACTCGTTGAAACAACGGTGTTCGCCGTCAATTCTTCATCCTTGCCCCTCGATCCCTTGCCCCTCAACCCTTATCATCCTCCCTCTTTATTCATCTACCGAGACTCAAAAGGCTATCGACGTGTCCATTGTTGTGCAGAAATTTGGCGGAACCAGTGTTGCCAATGCAGATAAAATTCGAACCGCCGCCCAGCGCGCGTTCGCAACCCAGCAGGCAGGGCACCAAGTCGTCATGGTTGTCTCCGCGCGAGGGAAAAAGACTGACGAACTCGTTCAGTTGGCTGCGGACATGACGGACCAGCCATCTGCCAGAGAAATGGACATGCTGCTTTCTACCGGTGAGCAAGAGTCGGTTTCACTCATGGCAATGGCGGTACAGTCTCTCGGTGGGAAAGCCGTCAGCTTGACGGGCGGTCAAATCGGGATTGAGACGGATTCGACATTCTCCAAAGCACGCATTGAATCCATTTCCACCGAGCGAATTCGCAAGCATCTCGACGCCGGTGAGATCGTCATCGCGTGTGGATTTCAAGGAGTTGATCCGCAGCGTAACATCACCACTTTGGGACGCGGGGGAAGCGACACAACCGCCACCGCACTCGCAGCGGCACTGCAAGCGGATGAGTGTCAAATTTATACAGATGTCGAAGGTGTCTTCACGACCGATCCGCGTGCGGTTGCAGAAGCTCGGAAAATTTCGCAACTCTCGTATGACGAAATGCTCGAACTCGCCAGTCTGGGTGCAGGCGTGATGCACTCCCGGTCGATCGAATTCGCTAAGAAGTTTAGAGTTCCGTTGCGAGTGCGACCTTCTTTCGACGATGGGTCTGGAACCTTGATCGCGAATCGCGGCGACGCTCGCGTGGTGACCGGTTTGGCGCTGGCGAGAAATGAAGCGCGTGTGACTCTTGACGACCTGCCAGATCAACCTGGGGTGACAAGTAGTATTTTTGCGTGCATGGCTCAGCGACAAATTCCGGTCGATATGGTTGTGCAGAACATTGCCGTTGATGGTCGTGCGACGGTTTCCTTTACAGTTCCAGAAGGTGATCTCGCAGATACGTTGACCGCCGCGAACGAAGCGATCAAAGCACTTGGAGCTGGCACGATTCGTAGCGGAACAAACGTTGCAAAAGTTTCCGTCGTCGGTCGCGGGATGCTCTCTCATTCAGGTGTCGCGGCGGAAATATTCCGAATTTTGTTCGACAATGGCATCAACCTGGAGATGATCACGACGAGCGAAATTAAAGTTTCTGTACTGGTCGAACGAGACCGCTGCGACGAAGCCTTGCTCGCTGTGCATCAGGGCTTCCACATGGAAAAAGCAGACCAGCAACAGCCGACGATTGGAATTCAGCAAGACCCTGGAGAGCCTCAACATGACGAAAACGAAGATCAGCGCCTGACTGAAATCGTCAGCAAACTGGCGAACATGGAAGACATTGTCGTCAGCGAAGTCTTGCTCGA
>JAJDEL010000036.1 GCA_029259835.1 Planctomicrobium sp.
CGGTAAACTCTTTACGCATCACCGTGTACTCAGGTCCGCGCGCAATTTTCACCTGATATTGACCCGCAGGAAGCTCCAGGCGTGCGTTCCCTTCGCAGTAAAAATGGAGATCTCTACTACCAAGAATAAGCATCCGATACAAAGCGTTCGGCGGTGCATAATACTTACCCTGTTCATCGCGAATCGAAACGCGTGCCGTGATCAGTTTGTTCGTTTCCGCATCTCGCAATTCGAGCGACATTTGACCAGTTGCATGACCGAAGTTTCGCTTTGATACAGTCACTTCGGTATCACGAGCATTCGAACTCTCCCTAACAACCACGGCGGTTGGTCCGCGACTGTTATCGGTGTAGACAAGCCAGCGACCCTTTGCATCAGTGCTCGGTGAACCCTCATCCGCTTGCGAAAATGTGAGCTTTTCCGCCCCTTGTGTCGGATTATTGAGTGGCACGCGCCACAGATCGTTGTGCACGCCTCCGACACTACTCACAACTATCAACGAACTCGCATCAGCGCTCCAGATCACGTTGTAGACTCGTCCTGGAAAGCGAGTCAGTTTCTGAGCTTCACCTCCTTCGGCAGGCATGATCCAGAGATCACATTGGGGTCCGTTGTTGCCCCCCTGTTGACCGGGAATGATGTCCCGTGTGGTCACAAGAGCAATCGACTTCCCGTCACGTGAAATCGCATACCCGATCCCCCAAATATCTTCGTAAAGTTTCTTTCCAAGTTTTCCAGTTTTAAGATCCAGCCAGCACAGCGAGAAACTACCACCTTCCCTGTGAAACATGCCTAGAAGCTTGTTACCGTCAGGAGAGAAAGCAAGCTTGTTCTTGGCGATCGTTTGCTGCGGTATGCTGACTTTTGCACCATCTTTTGATTGAATCAACTTCACTGGACCAATATGTGATCCTCGCCCGTTGATAAATGCGATCTGCTTGCCGCTGGGAGACCACGTTGGTTGGTTGTCAAAACCTTCTTTACGAGTCAGCCGTGACATTTCCCCACCAGCCCGTGGTATCGTCCAGAGTGCGCCTTGATACCCAAAGACAATAGATTCTCCATCCGGAGAAATTCGTGGATGAATCGCACCGAGTAAGAGTGGATCATGTGCCAACGCTTGCTCAGTGCAAAGGCCGCATGAAATCGAGATGAAAACGATGTAAATATGATTGATGTTCAGTTTCATGTCTGTCCTGATGTATCAATAGACCGTGTTTGCACAGACAATTGTCTCGACAGCCCCGTTGAGTGTCCAGCCTCTCTGCAGTGTAGAACGTGTTGAGCGTCGAGTGCTTTAATCGAACAAAGGAAAGACTGACAGGACAAGAGACCCATGACGACTTTTCCGTCGATGAGACATGGAAAGCGAACGGTGAAGCATCGTGTGCTTTCAGCACCCACCCGCTTCGCGGACCTGCCACCCAAGTGGCCCGTCTCCAATCAGTCACCGGACTCGACCTTACCAGGAATTGATCGATACAATTTCAACGACGCGGTTTCCGATGCTGATATCGAATTGCTCTTGATAAATGATCCTGATCAGAAAAATTCAACTCATGACGACGAAATTCCAGCGAAATAACTCCGAAGTTCGGTGCCAGTTTCTTCAGCTGGCGGTCCTGATTTTCGTGTTGATGTGCACCTCCTCATTCGGGGAGCAGCCGCCGAACATTGTTTTCGTGTTGGCGGACGATCAGGGTTGGGCGGAATTAGGGTGTTATGGGAATACGTTTCACGAGACGCCGCATCTTGATCGGATGGCAGCTGAGGGGATGCGGTTCACGAATGCATACGCGTCAGCTCCGGTGTGTTCACCGTATCGGGCAGCGTTATTGACGGGGCAGTATCCGGCACGTGTCGGAATCACCGATTATCTTCGTCCCAACTCCGCGAACGCATTGCCAACTTCCCTCCCAACATTGCCCAAAGTTCTTAAAGATAATGGCTACCAGACGGGGATGATCGGCAAGTGGCACCTCACGGGATACCGCTATCACGATGCAGAATTCGAAGTACGTCCGACTGATCATGGGTTCGATTGGAATTTTGGAAGTGAAGTCAAGGGTGTCGGCAACGGGGCGAATTTCTGGCCGTACATTTTTCGGGAGCAGCCGATTCGCTGGATCGATATTTCAGAAAACAAACTTGGCGAAAACGAGTATCTCACTGATCGGTTGAATCTTGAGGCTGTCGAGTTTATCGAGCGATCTGCGCAACAGAGTGAGCCGTTCTTTCTTTTCCTGAGTCACTATGCACCGCACTCGATCCTGAATGGTCGCCCTGACCTAGTGAAGAAGTACATCCAGAAACATCCTCCGGGAGAATCGAGCCGCAAGCATTGTTACTTGTGCGAAGATGCAGGCCTCGGTCCCGGTGATCCCGCTCATCACTGGGCGGAGGATCACAACCCGCATCTGGCAGCCATGCTCGAATCTATCGACGACGGTATCGGACTTATCAGTTCAAAACTCGAAGAACTGGGAATCGCAGAGAATACGATTCTCATCTTCACCAGCGACAACGGGGGCGAGACGAACGTGACCACGAATGCTCCGCTGCGGGGAGGAAAAAGTGGACTCTACGAAGGTGGGATTCGCGTACCGTTAATCGTGCGTTGGCCGCAGGTGGTTCCGATAGGTCGTGTCTGTGTTACTCCAACGCAGAACATCGACTTTTATCCGACGCTGCTGGATGCAGCGAATATCAAACGAGAGCTTAAACACACAATCGATGGAGTATCGACACTAGCATCCTGGAAAGATCCTGAGTCGCAACTCAATCGAGACTACCTCGCCTGGCACTACCCGCTAGATCGCCCGCACTTTCTTGAAGGCGTCTCGGCAGGAGCTATTCGCGCAGGCGACTGGAAACTGATTGAGCAATTCGACTCAGAGGATGCTCAACTCTTCAACTTGGTCGATGATCCGGGCGAGACGAATGATCAGTCAGTACAACACCCCGATGTGGTGAACCGGTTGCAGGCGCAACTCTCTGAGTGGCGTGAGTCAGTTGGTGCCCAGACGCCATCGTCTCCGCTGCTGGTTGAGCCCCGCCAACTCTACTTCGCGGAGCACTTTCACCCGGAACATCTCAGTGAACGGTTGTGGTACAACGCCGACTGGAAGGCGGAAAATGGTCTCCTCAAACGCCTTAAGAATGGGACGGGCAACACGCGAATTTTTCTCCGCGATGCGGAATACAAAAATGTGATGATTCGTTTCGACTTTCGTCTTGGCGAAGCTGAAGACGTACGACTGATGACCGGCAGTGGCGGTCACTACAATACAGTACTTCACATTCGACCTGATCATTTCTTCCTGCAAACTGCCAAAGACAGTTCGATTCCCTACTTCTCCTATCGACATGGAGAATGTGCTTACGACTTCGACCCCGAACGTTGGTACACGATGACCGTTGAGTTCCTTGGTGATGAAGCGATTGCGCATCTCGACCAGAAGCATCTTGCTTACGCACAACATCCAATCATCGACCGCACCCGCGAATATTTCGCCATTCAGGTGGATGAACACGCTGCCGAGTTTGACAATGTGCAAATTTTCACATCCGCTAAAAACAAATCATCAGATGGAAGGCAGAAAGTCGAAGCTGCCATCGATAAGTTCCCCGTTGAGAAGTCATTGGCGGAGCAAATGGACATTCGCAAGACCAATGCTCACGAGTGGTACTATCAGCGTGATGAAACATATCGAAAT
>JAJDEL010000351.1 GCA_029259835.1 Planctomicrobium sp.
GGAGCCGTGAAAATTGTGACCACTCGCAATTGCGAATGTTCGTCTTCCAGAATTTGCAGGTCTTCTTTTCGAATGTATTCTCTTCCATTTCGAACGGAATTTACGAGAAGAATTTTTCGTTGCGAGTTTTCTGCAATGTCATCAACCATGCTCAAGAAGGGAGTAATACCAATCCCCCCAGCGATGAGAACAACCGGCTTGTCGGAAGTTTCGTTGAGGTGAAATTTACCTGCGGGGGCATAGACATCAAGAACTGAGCCAACGTGAACACTATCGTGCAGGAATGTTGATCCAGTTCCATTAGGAACGTATTTCACGGTAATGCGATAGTATTCCGAACACGGAGCAGATGAGAGCGAGTAGCAACGCTTGACTGTTTTCTTTTGACCAGGGATGTTCAACATTAAAGTGATGTACTGCCCAGGGAGGAATCTTGGCAACGACTTGGAATCTTGTGGGACGAGGTAATAAGACATCACCTCCGAAGTTTCTTTGACCTTGGCTTTCACAACGAACTTTCTCGAACCAATCCATGCTTTCGATTGGGCATCACACGAATCGTGATTGGAAAGTTCGGAATCTGAATTTGTATTGGTAGGGACAGGTCGTTTGCGAGTTCCCAGACAACATTGCAAAAGTTGTCTGGCGATTTGGATGAGAACAGTCACTCCCAAAAGCAGTCCAACCAATGGCATTTGTCGCTCCCCCTAAACAATTCAATCTGTCGAAAAAAAGTGTTGTGTTGATTTGATTTCACAATGGAATGAACGCCGTTGCAATGCGCGCATCAACTACGAGATGACAGTTTTTGTTGAACTTATTTGGATGTCATCTTTGTTTGTAAAATGTTTTGTTTTCCCTGTTTAGAGTCAGTTTTGTTTCGCGTTTAATGGGAATTTCTGTCAGCAGATTACATCGCAGCACACTCCACAACTTCTTCATTTTCAGTTGAATTTTTCGCAACAACTCAATGGCAAGTCTCATGTCATTGAAATCGCGGAACGGATTCTTCTCGCATTTTCTGCCGGTGCCGACCGCATCTATCGAGATGTGAATGAAAACATCTACACATCCAATTCTGTAAATGTATTGCGAGCAACAACGGATAAGGCGGTGTCCTTTTGGGTCGAGATCGTGCGACCTGATCGAACAATCTCAATTTCTGCTTTCACCCTCAAGTACGTGTTCTGATTGGACCGAAAATGTGGATTAGGGGATGTGCCAACCGATCCAGATCGATTCGGGTTTGTCGAATCTGATTTCATTGGCAAGGGGAGAAGTGAGATTGCCGGGATGGAGCCTGGCGAAGTCTCTGCGCTTACTGCATAGCTCATGAAGTGAGTAATGTTGATGGTGAAGTCAATGGATCTGACGAAATGAAAATCAATGCGACCTCTACAATACTGAGCCTTGCATTGCTTACCGGCGCGATTGCATTTACATTTCGGCAACCTGTAGAAGCTCAAGAACCAGTCGCAGCACCACCTTCCAGGAAACCGGTGTTGGATTCGCCAGTCCCGTCGGAAAAGACTCCTTTAACCACTGCACTTCAGTCCGCAGCCGATTTGACACACGCGGACATTTTGGCTCGTGACCCTTTCCCTTCTGCGAAAACGTGCGCGAAGTGCCACCCGCAACATTTTCGAGAGTGGTCCGTTTCGCCTCATGCCTACGCTCAGTTGAGCCCTGTCTTCAATGCGATGTCGAACAAACTCATTGAATTGACAAATGGAACGATGGGCGATTTCTGCATTCGCTGCCACACGCCTGTCGGGATGTTTCGCGGTGAACCGATCAACATGAGCAACCTCGATCGGCATCCCACATCCCGAGAAGGTGTCACTTGCATCAGCTGCCATCGAGTTAATCAAGCATGGGGCAAAGGAGCCGGAAGGCAAGCGTTCGTTCCTGGTGATTTGACTCAAGGCGTGTACGGATCGCGAGGTGGCGACATCCTGCAACAGGTTCTCTCCAACATGGATGAGTACGGCGCCCTGAAGACATCTCCGAATGCCAATGTCAAGGGGCGGGAGATTCACCGACAGTCCCAGAGGTTCTTTCAACTCACAACATCTGGGTTCTGCGGTAGTTGCCACGATGTTTTCGCACCCAATGGGTTCCGGTTGGAAGACGCCTTTAGTGAATTCAAACATTCCCCGTCTGCAGCGTGTGGAACGAGTTGTCAGGATTGCCACATGGGGCGTGTGCCTGGCAAAGCGGAAGGATACGATTTTGGTCCAGCGGCGATTGTCGGCAACAAATCGACACCTGCCCGCAAACACACAAACCACATGATGATCGGGCCAGATTATTCCATCGTTCATCCTGGAATATTCCCGCACAGCATCGAAGCAGTTCGAGAAGAATGTGCTCCGGACGATGCCGAAGGCTTAGCGACCCTCAGAGAATGGTTACAATTCAACGATCAAGCAGGTTGGGGTGCCGAGAACTTTGAGAAAAATGTCGGCAAGCACAGCGTGTTTCCAACGGCGTGGAAAGATCCGTCGCGCCGTCGCAAGGCCAGGGAGATTCTTGTTGACCAGAAGAAACTGCTTTTCGAAGCGGACATGCAACGTTATCAACTCTACCGTGCCGGATATCACCTAGGAGACATCGAAGTTCTGGATGTCTCGGAGAAGGGAGTGAACTTTCGAGTTCCTGTATCAAACATCACCGATGGGCATGGAGTCCCGACAGGCTTTGACGCAGAGAGACTGGTTTACCTGCGAACTCAGGTCTGGGACAAACGTGGCAAATTGATTTTCCAGTCCGGTGATCTGGACCCGAATGGTGACGTCCGGGATAGCCATTCGTTATACGTTCATAACGGTGAAATCCCACTCGACCGACAGTTGTTTTCCTTGCAGTCACGTTTCGTAACAAGGAACGTCCGTGGAGGAGAACGCGAGCAAGTCTTGAACGTTCCTTATTCGTTGGACCCACTCCCATACATCCGTCCGGAAACGCGACCGTTTACCGTATTGGGACGTCCGGTAGGCGCAAGAAAGCACAAACAGAACATCGAAGTTGATGGTCGCCACTACGCGAATTATTCCGTGACTCACGGTCAGGGACCATACACGATTCGTGTGCAACTGATCGCTGGGATGGTACCTGTGAACCTTGTACATGCAATTTCCAGTGCCGGATTTGATTACGGCATGAGCGCAAAACAAATCGCCGACGCAGTCGTTGCAGGGCATATGATTTTGTATCAACGAACAACGTGCGTCGAGTAATTAAATAGAAGCAGTAGGTCCGCTCTGCGGACCATTGAACAGACAGTCGATTTTCGGTCCGCAGAGCGGACCCTACAAATCCAGCCACTTTCGAACATCAAAGAAGTAACGTTGTTGTGATTTTTCAGTTGATGACAACTTGGCCTGCCTTTGTACTTCGCAGTCTCGCGTTCACATTGCTCGCGGTTCCCGTTTGTGCTGATGACGAGGCGATCAATGCCGATCAAGCCGCTGGGATCGTGCGAATTTCTGATCAGGTGGAAACCGATCCTCTAATCGCAGTAAAAGAAACCCCTGCACCGCTCCTCCCTCCTACACCAGACCCGGTCTCATCGACGGACGAGGCACCTCCGTTATTTCTGAAAGACGACCCTAGCCCGCCGACTTACAATGGTGGTGTTGCACTCCATGCGGATCGAGTGCCGTATCTTTCAAGCATTGAGGAGGAAGAAGCCCCGTGGTTTGCGCACACTGTCGAACATTTTCTGGAAGCACTTACTGCTCCAAACGTGCCGCTTTCCAAGCTGATTGAATTCGTCACTTACGAAGAGCATGACTCGCCGGAGTCAGCATTGGACTATTGCCCGATTGGGATTCAGCCGATTCCGTGCCGCCCCGAACTCTTTGTTGAAACGAACGAACGGTTTCTGGCACCGGGGTATCTCGAACAAGGAATCACTCTGCCAACCGGAGCGGTCTGGCGTCCGGCGGTGTGGGTCTTTGGGACCTACCGTGTCGGGGCAAGTCACATGGACAATCCGAACGGAAACGATCTCGAAGAAATCGCAACTCGACTCGATCTCTTCGGGCAGTTGAATCTTTCCGGAACAGAACGCGTTCTCTTTGGCCTGCGACCGTATGACAAAGAGCGGGGGGCTTCACGCAGATTTACAGGGTACGACTTCAACGATGGGTCCACAATTGATGGGTTGAATCTCGATGTCCAAACGTTGTTCTTTGAAGGAGACTTCGGTGAGATTTTCCCGAATCTCGATCCTTACGACACCGGCACGCTCGACATTGGATTCTCAGCAGGTCGGCAACCAATGTCGTTTCAACAAGGACTATTGATCAACGAAGATCGAATCGATGCCGTAACCGCGACGCGAAACACTGTTTCCGGAATGGGAAATTTAAATCTCCGCATGACCGGCGTTTATGCCTGGAACGAAATTCACCGCAATAACAACCAGCATGATCGAAACGCACAAGTCGTCGGACTGTTTACTGAAAGTGATTTTCGCAGAAGTACCGTGAACGCAGACGTCGTTTACGTTCATTCGGATTCATCGTTCGGAAGCATGTGGGCGTTGGCTTTGAGTTCGATTCAACGTTTCCACGGTCACGAAAATACGTACAACACTTCCTTCCATGTCCTGGCATCGATCCCGACCGATGCAGAAACGAAAGCCTCTGGACGAGGTGTATTACTCTTTGGGCAGACATCCTGGACGCCGCATCACACCCACGACCTGGTTTACCTGAACGGATTCTGGGCCATCGACCAGTTCACCTCACCTGTTCGAGGAACTCTCGCTGGTGGTCCTCTCGGGCAGACTGGTATTCTCTTTTCCGCCGCCGGGCTCGGTCGATTCGGAGCGCCGCTGAACAATCAGGCGAGTGAAGTTGCCGGCGGCAGTTTGGGCTATCAACTCTTCTTCAACCACACGAAACAACAGGTCATCTTCGAAGTCGGTGGACGTGAACCGACAAACGGAGCCGATGGGGCATTTGGATTCGGAACCCGATTTCAAAAAGCACTCAACCAGCACTGGATCGTTGTTCTCGATGGATTCGCCTCAAAACAAGAAAGCCAGCGCTGGATCCCCGGCACGCGAATTGAATTCCTGGCAAAGTTTTAGAGAACAAATCTCGAATGGCCGCTACGGGTCAATCCAGATATACTGGCTCTCGACCTTGTCAACTGTTGTGACAGCGTCCTCTGAGCAAGACATCACCAACGTCGCTAACACTGTATTGCTCGTCCTCTCAGGATGAATCGGATCTGGCAATTCAGCTCGCTGGATACCTTTATGAAGAATTGCGTCTTCTCGTAGTGCGTAGACGAGTGATATGGTTTCGCCCTTTTCGAGTCGGATGCGTGTTGGCTCATCAACCGATACGGGAATCGTGTGGTTTTTGACGAATGTCACTCCAGGGCCAGAAATTTGCGAAGTAACCACCGACACGTAGACAGGCTCGTCGTTGGGGCAGTGAGCGCAGTTGGACAACTTTACCGAATAATTCATTCCGGAACGCAGAGGAACTGTCGCTGGCACTTTTAGTTCCGCTGTCATGAGTTCCATAGCATCATGCTCAGATGCATCAAGCTCGATAGACATTCCGTCCGGAGCGATGAAGATAAACCTTAGAACTGAAACTTCAGTTGGTGAACTCATCGGAGCCTCACGTTTACGGCTTATTCCATTCATCAGTGTCCATTTGCAGATGAATACTAACCCGACAGCGATGAACACCCAAAGAAACCCAGGGCGAATGAATTTGGGGTTTTGCTGCTGCATAGCGTGACCTGTCAAAAATGCCCTCAGTGTCCCTGAAGAGGGCGGTCAATGTGATCCACTTAGGTACCTGGTGGAACACCAATTTCCGTGTCTGGATGGAATGAGTACCATGCGAACCAGTAGGTATAAACGCTCTCGACACCCGGAGACGCCTCAACAACTCTCAGTGATCGAGCTTCAGAATCGTATTTCAGAGTGACTTGATCTTTGCCGAGTTTTCGTGTGATTGTCTGGTCCCCTTCTACCTTTGCAAAGTCTTCGATTCGATACGCGAGAACGTGGTTGGCACTTCTGAGACCCAACATTGGTGTGAGAGGCGTAAATTGGTTGCTTTGTGGTTCGACTGGGAATTGAACTTGCCCTTCTCTCCGGTACTTATCGTACGGAGAAAACATATAACTAAGTTCATGACCGGTTTGGAACGAAAGCACCTTTGTCGTCGGATGCCGATTGACCCATTCGCTCCAAGTCGTCACCTCAAACGGCAGCAGTGAAAGAGATGTCCCCGCATACTCTCCAGAGACACTCGCAGCACCAATCTGAGTCCAAAGGGACTCAGTCGTTCGGTCATAAAGCAACAAATTACTTTTGTACAGCAGACCCGACACTCCGAATTCCAGCGTGCGACCACCAACTCGTCGATTCATGACGACGGCGGAATCACATAGCGGGCAATAAGTCACCACAAACTGCTTATCACCAAGTTCGTCATTCACAACTTCATGGCGTTCGAGAATCAACAAAGGATACGCTCGCGGTTCCCCCTCGACCACAAGTCCCACGACCCGATCACTGCCATGTAGCTGATTCGCGTCTGCCACTGATATCATTTTAGGCATCGTTAACGCCGCGATGTCATCTTTTCCTGCACCAGCGGTTGTGAGTTCTGACTGAGGAATCTTGCACTCGTCGAAGTCAAAGGTCTCAAACGGACTCAGGAACGCGTCACTGGAACTCTTCTCATTCGCTTCAAAGAGTTCAGCAACTTGCTGCCATGGCATGACCACTCCAGAAGCAATCGCCACAATGATTGCCAAAGCAAACAACATGAATTGTCGAGACTTGCGAACGGAATCAAATTTTGAGTTAATGTCCAAAAAACTCTCCACAGGTGGAGACGGTCAGTTTAAGTAAGAACACACAACTGTCTCCAACTCCAAAATTCACGAGTCGCTAACTCGCAATCAGGGAAGACGCTTCAACGGCTGATTGTTCATTGATGATTGATCACCAGTATTAAGCAAGCTAGATGACACTGAGTCGCCAGTTCTGTGAAGTAAGTCACATTCACAACGACCGACTGTACTGAATTCGTTGCAAATAGGCACTCCTAAATTCAACAACTTCATTTTCCACAATTCTACTTCACCGTTAGCGGAATCACTCCAGACCAATCCTTTGGCGGCTCTGGTCCGTGATCTTCAAGGAATGCCTTGAGGAAGGCGCTGGGACCGTCTGATTCTGGTGATGGTTGAAGAATTTCTGCGGCTTTGCCCCACTCTCCATCCTGGACAGCCGTTAACGCCTGATCGTACTGGCGGTGAATTTTGTTTTGCTGCGGAGTGGTCTTTTGTGACGGCGGGATGAGTTCGTAAACTTCGACCGGCGTGTCCATTCCTTTCGGGAAAACTTTTGCGAGTTTTCTGGAGCGCATGAAGTCTTCGGAAAAATGCTCACGAAGAAATTTGACCGTTGCGACATCAATGCAAATCGGCACGCCAAACTGACGTGTCATTCCTTCCAATCGGGCGCCGCGATTGACGACTGGCCCAAAGACGCCGACCTTGGCTTGTCTGCGAGTTCCAATTTGACCAACGATTGCACGTCCATGCGCGATTCCGATTCCGATCGCAAACCCTTCCAGGAGTTTGCCGTGCGAACGCTGCATGAGATCGAATCGGTCGAGGATTTTCAGCGCTGCTTGAATTGCCGGAAAAGGACCATCTTCGAGATCAACCGGCCAACCCCAGAACCCTAATGCAGAATCTCCCTGAAAGTCAGCGATAGTTCCATCGTAGTTGAGAATGCCATCAGCCATCGTCTCCAGTATGAGATTCACTCCACCCAGAAGCGACATGAGGTTATCAAGCGACTGTTCCGTCTTTCGGGAGAAACCATGTACATCGCAAAACAGCACTGTCACTTCTCTCTCGTGCGGTTGAAGAGAGCTTCCCGTAGCATCTCCTAGAACGTTCTCGACGACTTTTGGAGAGAGAAACGAGCTGAGCTGTGTCTTCTGTTCTTGAAGTGAACGGATTTGCCGAACGGAACCAATGAACTGCGCGACCAGTTCGGTGAAACGCAAGTCGGCATGAAGTCGATCTTCAACAACTTGAGGTTCATCTTCCTCGGTCTCTAATCCAGAAACGTATAGGCACCAGCCTTCGCAGGACTGACCTCGAATCGGTGCGGCGAATCCCCAACCTAATTCTTCGG
>JAJDEL010000352.1 GCA_029259835.1 Planctomicrobium sp.
TTTCGACGTTGAACCACAAATGCTTCACAGTATTCGCAGCGATGCGCGCGTGCGGTTCCGGCGATTTCAAAAGTTGTCCCAACAACTCTAAATTTCGCACGTTGTGTTGTTGATGTAGCCAAAGAGCTTCTAGCAAGTGGTGCGCATCTTCTTTTTTTGTCGAATCAAACTGCTTGATCCATTCTTTCGTGGCAGTGATGACTGCTCCCGAATCGCGTTCGCTCAGTTCGATGCGCGTGCGATGACGAATACCGTCGACAGGTGATTTCAGGTTGTTGAGTAATGCAGTAATCGGCTGACCATCGATAGCGACCGGCTTCTGTAGCGGACGCCCCACCGCCGTCATTCTGTAAACACGTCCATGTGCATGGTCGCGGTTTGGGTCGCGCACGTTGTGTTGCATGTGACCAATGATGACATTGTGCCAGTCGCAAAAATACAGCGATCCATCGGGAGCGAATATCGCATCAGCAGGACGGAAGTTCTTGTCTCCGCTCATCATTAATCCGCGTGACTTTTCTACCGTTTTACTGCCATCGGCATTGATTGTTGTGACCGTGAGGTCGTCACCAGCAGGCTCACCCCAGACCGTCCCTTTCTCACCATCGCGAGCAAGGTCGTAGTGCTTGATGCCAAGAAAACCGATGACATTACAGATGAGGAAATCATTCTGCATCGACTCCGGGAAGTGAGAACTACTGACAATTTCGCTCGCTGTGACTGGACGAACTTCTTTCTTCAGGAGTTCGTGCATTTTGAATCCGGCGCCTTCCGGACGGACTTGATAAGCGCGTCCACCAGTCCCATCGGTTGCGTACTGGTAACCCCAGCGATCAAATGCGATGCCGTGTGGGTTGGGTGAGTTATTCGCGTGCAGCGAGATGGTGAATCGCCGCGGATCGAAACGATACATGGCGGATGCTCCTGCCTGAAGTGAAGGTCCCCATGGGTGTTCGTGGTTATGCACCATGAAAACGCCGCTCTGCCAGTAAATTGCACCGTCAGGGCCATAGATCAGATTGTTCGCAGCGTGATGTGTGTCAGAGGAATCAAGCCCTTGCAACATGATCGTGCGTACGTCGGCAACATCGTCGCCGTCGGTATCCTTGAGGAATAAGATCTCCGGTGCGCAGGTGACGATGACACCGCCGTTCCAGAACTCGAAGCCGAGCGGGTTCTGGACGCGGGCAAACTCGGTAACGCGATCCGCTTTGCCGTCGTCGTTGTCGTCGTGCAAAATAATCAGTGCGTCGTCCATTTCTTTAAGCGGTTCCCACTTTGGATAGGTCGGCCAGACGGCAGCCCAGAGTCGGCCTTTGGTGTCGAACTGCATCTGCACAGGATTGACCAGTTCCGGAAACTGTTCATCATCAGCGAAGAGGCTGATCTCAAATCCCTTAGCGACAGCCATGTGCTGAATGCCTTCCTCGCCACTGATATACTTGAGTGTTCCTTCTTTCATCGCGTTTGAACTCTTGCTTCCTCCGCCAACGTTTGAGATGACCTTCACAGGCTTCGGAACGTTACTGTCATCGATCTTGACGTCTTCACCTTTTGCGACTGCCCAAACGCGGGCATCACGGTTCGTGGTCATCACATCGAGCATCGACTGCTCATGCTGCAAAACAACCGCGTTGGTTTGATCATTAGTGAACGCTAGCGTCGAGCGTCCGCCCCAAACATCGTTGCCATCGCGAGCGCGATAGCGATTATTCCAGTGAGTCGCTTTATCCACCACGACTGATCGTAGTGGCTCCATCGTCTGCGATGCGGTGACTTGATGACCCAGCAGCGCCGCTGTGATCACTTCAGCAAGCTGCTTATTGCCTTCCTCAGTCAAATGCACCCCGTTGATAGTGAGAGGAGTGTCCGACTCCTTGAACAGCTGCATCGAAGGATGGAACAGGTCCACAAACGCAACGCCTGCTTTCCTCGCTGCTGCCTCGGTCGCCCTGGTGTATGCAGCGAGCTGAACGTTGTGGGCCTTGCCATCAGGTACGTTTTTGTTGCCTGTGTTTTCATGTGCGATTGGGCTGAAAAGGACGATGCGCGGGAATGATTTTCCGTTTGCTTTAGAACCGCGTGTTTTCTTGACGAACGCGATGAGCTTCTGTTGATATTCACCCGCCTTCTTCACACCCTCAAACGATTCGTTGTAACCGAAAAATGCGAACACAACATCCGCCTGCACATGCCGGAGGTACTCGGTCATCGACGTCGCGCCACTGCTGCGCGGGAACGAATCCGGGCGATCACCGCTTGCACTCATATTGCGAAATCGCACCTGCTGATCTTGTAATTCAGTCTGCAACAACGTTTCCAACCACCCATCATGCTGCATTCGATCCGGTAAGCCGTTGCCCAAAATGGCAACGACATCGCCCTTGTGAAATGCAAATGGGAGTGGATCGCGGTAGTTCGCTGGTACGTCCGCAAGTGGAGGTTCGTTTGAAGGCCTCGATTGGTTGGCTGTTTTTGCACCCGTCTTGGACGGCGCCCCCGGTTTTCCGCTGTAGGCCAGATAACGTTGTTTCCCTTTATTCTTGACATCAATTTCCATGATCTCTGGTGCGGCCACATTCGTGATGCGGAAGACGGGCTTGCGATCAACGTCTAACAGTGTCAGGGTGAAACTGTCGAGGCGCATTTCGAAACCTTGCCGGTTCCAGATGCCGACCTTTTCAACGTCGACTGCCTTCCCGAGATCGACCTCCCACCACGGATTCTTTGATCCAGCATTCACTGTGTGGGTCTGACCACCTTTGTTCCAATCGGGGCTTTTATTTCCATCCAATGCCTTCTTTGCGACACCTGAACCATTGGTACTCGATTGTGTGGCTTTGCCGTCTTTTGCGATATTCTTTCCGCCGCTGATCACTTCAACTTCTGCAAGCGTGAGAATGCGTTTGGACCCGGGAAGTTCGAGACGGACGAAGCGTGCTGGTTTGCCAGTTGCGAGCGCAACGACAGCGGACTCTGCAGATCCCTTTTTCTTCGAGGTTTTCTTGTTTCGGTTCTTTTTCGCAGGCTCGGCGTTTGTATTCTTTGTGTTGTTATTGGCTGGAATCTGGCTTTTGAATCCGGCGTACATCTCCGGCTTGATACCCCGAGCGTATGTACCGTTGCCAAACGTGTTTGGCTTGAATGCCCCTACGAAGGCAATATTAGCGTCAGGTTGAATCGAGTCTTCCAGACCGAGCGCCCAGAAGCATCCATTGACGAGCATTCGACGGTAACCGTCGTTCAAGATGTCCTCAGGAGTGCCGTAGAGCGAAGTGAACACTCGCCCGGTTTTCCCAGATGCGGACTTGTAAGTACGCGTCCATTCCGACGGCATCGGTGGCTTCGTTTCATCGACGGGTGACTTCTGCGTCATGCCATTCAGAGGCTGTGCCATTGTTAGAATTTCACCATCGATTGGCTTGCCGACATAGCCACCCGCCTGCACCCAGATTTCTTTCACACCACGCAGGATCGGATGGCTTTCTTTGCCATCAATGATCGTAATACGTGTACTTTGCGCGTGGTTTCTTCCATAGTGTCCGACCCACGTCTGTCCCAGTACCTGGTGTCCGAATCCGAGTTCGTAACCCTTGCTTTTGCTATCGTAGGAATACTTCGAGAACGGATCCGCAGCGTTCATTTTAAACCCATGCGTCGACGTACGCATTCCGACCACAGGGCCACCGCGATTGAGGTAGTCATCAAAATGTTTCATCTGTTCTTTGGGGAAGTTCTGGAATCGCAGAAATACGACGGCAAGGTCCGCTGTCTCGAGTGCCTCGATGCCGGGCATGTTCGAGTTTCCAGCAACGATCTCACCAGTCTCCTTATCGATATTGAACAGCACCGTGCACTTGAAGCCATGATACTTCGCCAAAATACGTGCAAGTTCGGGCAGCGATTCCTCGGATCGGTATTCATGATCACCTGCTAGAAAGACGATATGCTTGCCTTTTCCAGGTCCTTCAGTTCCTTCGAAGACCAGCGGTGCAGCGCTGGCGAAGTTACCGGCGATGAGTGAAAAGCAAAGCGCAACGGTCCAACAAGCGGAGCTCATTGAGGAACTGGCAACGATGAGGAGAATGTGTTTCATTGATCTCGCGTTCTCTAAAGTGTTGGTCTGAAATTTTCTGATTGAGAGCTTTGAATAAACTCGCAGTCTAGCTTGGATAGTGATCGTAAGATTTAATATTCATTGACCTTAGCGAAAAAACTGTTCGACGACAAATCGATGAGAGTTATTATTGTCAGGTATGTTCTCGTGAAAAGAACCGAGGTGGCGTATCCTGCTGAGTATTCATGCTTAGACTCGCCCAACATGAGACTGGCCTGCTCCTTCTCAAATGAAAGATGAAAATCCCACGGGACTTATCACTCCATGTTTCAACTCAGTCTTTATACGTGAGTTCTGGTTCGTTTGGTACTGATCGCTTAAGAAACTGCTGGCTTTGTTTTCCGACGTGGGAACTTCGCTCTCCCCCATCTGAAAAATCCCTCAGTCGTCGATTTGGATGAGTCAGAAATCGAAAACCCAACGTTTATTGATGCTGACTTCTGTGCGGTCCTACTGCTTTCTTGAAGTATGCAATTCGCTACCCTGGCAATGCGAATAGTTCTTGATGTACTTTTGCGTGCTTAAGATTCCACGCATGGTTCTTGACGCTGAAGAATCTCATTCATAGAGTCGATCGAGTTCGGTCGATGCACATTAATCATCCTAGAACCATGTCGTTCGACGACTCGCACATTTTGGGACTCTGTAAGGAGTGAGTGATGAGATCACAACTGCATTTTCTTGTGTGCCTGGCTTTCGGAATTCTGCTAGCTGATGCGTCAACTGCAAATGCACAGAAGTTTGGCCAGGCTTTGAAACTGGACCACTTCTGGTTTTACAAGGTCACTCCCGTTGAGACGAAAGCAAGTGTCAGCGTCAAGGGGCAGTTCGACAAGGAGAGCGTTTCCGTCAACCTGCCGTCGATTGACTATTTCGCCAACCCAGTGAGCAAGGACAACGGCAAGCTAATAAACAAGATGGCGCACCTGACATGGTACAAATCGCTGCAGCGACTGAAGGAGCCGCTGCGTGCCGTCGAATTCGAGAATCAATTCGGCAGGCAAGAAATCCTGATCGGAAGCCCGGTGGCGCTGCTGGTTCCCACGGAAAAAGTA
>JAJDEL010000353.1 GCA_029259835.1 Planctomicrobium sp.
AACTGTCGACACTTGAAGACTTCGATTCAAACGATTTAAAGGCTGAGCAAGGAGACAGGGAAAGAAGGGGAGAGGGCGAGAGAGTTTCGGTTTCTGAAGGTGAACAGCAGTTTGTGATTGAGACCGGTGTCGCTCGATTTCAGATTGACAGAAATGTTTTGCGACCGGTTGAACAGATTCGATTGAACGGCGTTGATGTTTTGGCGTCCACAGGTTGTCGGCTGTTGGTGATGGATTCATCTGGGCAGAACTTTGAAGCGGAATGTGATGGCTGGAATGTCGAAACGTCTGGACCGGTGCGAGCGACCGTTGTCGGCACTGGTTATTTCCCTCAACTCAAGAATTTGCGCGCGACGCTGAGAATGAGTTTCTTTGCCGGATCGGAGTTGGTCCGGATGGAAGTTGCCGCACATAACCCGAATCGTGCACAGCATCCAGGCGGGTTATGGGATCTTGGGGATGAAGGTTCACTGCTGTTTCGTGACTTGTCGATTGAAGTCGCATTCGAAAGTGGCGCAGCAACCAAAAAAATTCGATTCATCGCCGAGTCTGGTTGTTCTGCATCGACGGCCAGTAATCATGATTGGAGTTTGTACCAGGATTCGAGTGGAGGCGAGAACTGGGATGGCGTCAATCATGTCAATCGAGAGGAGAAGGTAACAACGTCGTTTCAGGGGTATCGCATCACATCAAGGACCGAGGAATCGACCGGTTTACACGCCAAACCAATCGTTGATGTGACCACGAAGCAAGGACGTGCGGCATTCGTTGTTCCTCATTTCTGGCAGCAGTTTCCCAAGGCAGTTTCGGTATCGGAAGACGATGTGCGGATTGGATTGTTTCCGCATGAATTCGGTGATCTTCATGAACTTCAGGGAGGCGAGCGAAAAACGCATACCGTCTGGATGCGTTTTCATGGCGAGGAATCCCCGCTTGAAGAGTTAGACTGGATTCACGCCCCGGCGTCGATTCATCCGTACGCTGAATGGTGCGACTCAACAGGTTGCATGCCAACGCTTCAATTTGATGAAAGCCGGCAACTTAAGGAATTCGATTCGTTACTGACCGAAGCTGTAGATGGCGAGCAAGGAGTCCTTGCTCAGCGAGAGAAGGTCGACGAATACGGTTGGCGGAACTTTGGAGAGGTCTACGCGAACCATGAGGAAGCCTATTACGAAGGTTCGCAGCCACTCGTTTCACACTACAATAATCAGTACGACATGGTTCATGGTTTCCTATTGCACTACTTGCGGACAGGCAAGCGCTCTTGGCTGAACTTGGGCGATGACCTCGCACGGCACGTTGTTGACATCGACATTTACCGGACGACGCAAGATAAGGCGGCGTATAACGGTGGGCTCTTTTGGCTGACTGATCATTATGTTCACGCACATACTGCAACGCACCGGACTTACTCGAGGCATAATTGTCCAGAAGGTCGGGATTACGGTGGCGGACCCGCCGCCGAACACAATTTCACCAGCGGGTTGCTGCTGCATTATTTTCTCACCGGAAACTCAAACTCAAAAGCGGCAGTCCAGCAACTTGCGGACTGGGTCATCGCGATGGAAGATGGTCGGCGGACTGTTTTAGGAATTGTGGACGATTCATTCACCGGGCTTGCCACCGGAACTGCAGAATATCAGGGACCAAATCGCGGGGGTGGGTTTTCGATCAATTCGCTGCTCGACGCTTGGGCGCTCACTCGACGAGACGAATATCTTCATGCGGCGGAGCGGTTGATCCGCCGTTGTGTTCATCCTCACGATGACATTGCCAGTCACGACTTGCTGAACGTGGAAACGCGTTGGTCTTACACCGTGTTCCTGACATCCATTTCGAAATACCTAGACTCCAAAGCTCAGTCTGGTCAATTGGACCGGATGTATGCCTACGCTCAAGCTTCACTTGCACATTACGCAAAGTGGATGTTGGAGCACGAGCTTCCATACTTCGATCAGATCGAAAATCTGGAGTTTCCGACTGAAGCCTGGGCCGTTCAGGAGTTTCGCAAGGCGAACGTTTTGCGATTGGCGGCAGCACATGCCGATGGAGAATTGCGGCGTTCCTTGCTGCAGCGAGGCGAAGAATTTTCGGACCGAGCTTGGAAAGATTTGCGGCGGTTTGAAACACGGACCAACGCTCGTTCTTTAGCAGTGATGATGATCGAAGGCATGACCGATTGTCGACTTCGAGGCGAGGCGATCAAACCGGCTCCGAAAGCGGACTCGTCTCTGTATAAAGGTTTTGGGGAGCCGGAGAAGTTTATTTCGCAAAAGCAGAGAGTCAAAAGTCAGTTGAAGCAACCGATGGGAATCGCGCAGGCGGTGGCTTCGACATTGAATCCTGTGCGATGGCGGCGTTACTTTCGATTGAAGAACGGTGTTGGTGAATAGCGAGTCATGAAAACGGTCTGCAAATCATTGGCAAATGCTTTAGCAGGGCTTTTGGTGCTTCCAATCGTCCTCGTGTATTGGCTCAGCTCTTTGCTAATCGGAGAACCGCAGGCATTTACAGATTGCTCACAAGTGATGAGTTTATTACCAGGACTTTCTGGGATTTATCTTCGCAGAGCCTTTTACCGGTTCGTCTTTCCTCATGTTGGTCGGAATGCGTGCATTAATTTCGGAACAGTCTTTTCACATTCAGGTGCATCAATTGGGAACGCGGCATACATCGGCGTCGGCTGTATGATCGGGGATGTTGAAATCGGTGACGAGGTTCTGATCGGCTCGCATGTTTCGATTATCAACGGAAATCGGCAGCATGGAATTGATCGATTGGACATTCCAGTTCGTGAACAACCGGGCGAGTATCCTCGCATCACGATTGGCGAAGACACTTGGATTGGTGATCGCGCGATCGTGATGGTCGATGTTGGAAAGCACTGCGTTGTTGGAGCAGGTTCGGTCGTAACAAAACCGCTCGAAGATCACGCAATCGCCGTTGGAAACCCGGCGAGAGTGATTGGCTCGAGAAAAGAGCTTGCATCTTCATAAACAGGCGCACAAGCATTGAGCCGCACACTTCACGAGTGCGGTTTCATTCTTTCAAAATTGCTGCAAGAGTTTTAGAGAAATTTACGAAATGTGCGGAATTGCAGGCATCATGTTCGCGGACGGCTCTCGACCTGTCGAGGAAGGCTGCTTGCGCGAAATGGCGGCGACGATTGCTCATCGCGGACCGGATGCGGAAGGGGTTTGGACAGGGCGCGGTGCCGGACTGGCACATCGCCGGTTATCGATTATCGATCTTGCCGATGGTCAACAGCCGATGGGGAACGAAGATGGCTCAGTTCAAGTTGTCTTCAACGGCGAGATCTACAACTATCCTGAACTGAAATCGGAACTGGAATCAAAGGGGCATCGTTTCCGGACGAACAGCGATACCGAAGTTCTGGTTCATTTGTATGAAGAGTTGGGCGAGAGGCTGGTCAATCGTTTGCGGGGGATGTTTGCGTTCGCAATTTGGGACACGAAGCGCGAACGACTCTTGCTGGCGCGTGACCGCATTGGGTTGAAACCGCTCTATTACTATCGAGACTCGCAGCGCGTACTCTTCGGGTCGGAAATCAAGGCTATTCTGTCTCAACCGGACGTCTCGCGAGAACTAGATCTGCACGCTCTCGAAGCTTATCTCACGTATGGAGTCGTGCCGGGTGAGCAATCCATCTTTCGGCACATTCGCAAACTGCCAGCGGCTCAAACACTCACGATTGATCGTCGAAACTGGAACGCCAATCCCAAGACATATTGGGAACTCAAAGTTGAACCGGACGAATCGAAAACTCTCGACCAGTGGATTGAAAAGTTAGAAGCGAAGTTTGATGAGACGACGCAAACGCATCGTCTGGCAGATGTTCCGGTCGGTGCGTTTCTCAGCGGAGGTGTTGATTCGAGTGCGGT
>JAJDEL010000354.1 GCA_029259835.1 Planctomicrobium sp.
CGAGTCCGAACTCGCGAACCTCAAGCAAACCTTGACCACATACGGTTTACTATAACTTTCGATAGGGCAGGGTAGGCTCCCGCCCGTCTCGAACTGACAAATTCAAAATTCCTCGGTCCAACAGCTTTCAACTGATTGAGAACGAACTCCATGACTGCCACGATTCCAACAAGTCCAATCACTTTTGATGAAGCCGGTTTCGAAAGTTTCCTCGCTTCACGCACAGAGCCAGACTGGCTTACACAGTCTCGACGTGAAGCATTCTCGCTGTATCAGGAGAAAGTGCAGGAACCTCTCGATCCGGAAGAGTACAAACGGCTCGATCTGCGAATTTTCCGTCCAGAAAAATACAACATCGCCGATTCCCCTGCCGAAGAAACGACCTTCGAAACACTCATGCAGGATCGTGGTGAGTTCAGCGGAGCACTCGTTCAAGTCGACGGCAAGTGCGTCTCATCGACTCTGAGTGATGAGTTGAAAGAGAAAGGTGTTCTCTTCGGAGACATTTCTGAGCTACTTGTCGAGCATCGAGAACTCCTCGAACCGTACTTTCTCAAAAAGGCCGTTTCACCCGCCGCCGACCGTTTCGCCGCTTGGCATGCCGCGTTCTGGACCGGTGGAGCCGTGCTGTATGTCCCGCGTAATGTTGAAATCGAAGCCCCACTATACAGCCTCATTGGTTTGCAACAGAACGGTGCAACCGACCTGAGTCATACGCTGATTATCCTCGAAGATGGGGCCTCGGCGACGCTGCTCGAAGAGACTTCATCCGCCACCGAAGAAACTGACGGATTGCATGTCGGTGCCGTGGAATTGATTGTTGGAGATGGAGCCAGACTGCGATACGTCCAGCTTCAAAACTGGAACAAGAAAGTCCGGCACTTCGCCCATCAGGCTGGAAGAGTCGGACGCGATGCAATGATCCAGTGGACCGTTGGCGCTCTCGGTGCAAAGCTGATGCACCTTCATCAGGAAGTTCATCTCGATGGACGCGGAGCCAACGCCGAAGTCAACGGCGTCACTTTCGCGACCGACAAACAGTTGCTCTCCTACTACACTCAGCAAACGCATCATCAGCCGGACACCGATTCCAACTTGCTCTACAAACAAGTCTGCCGCGACAAATCTCGTTGCGTCTGGCGTGGGATGATCAAGGTCGACAAGATCGCCCAGAAAACTGATGGCTACCAGCGTAACGACGCCCTGATGCTCAGCCCGGACGCCCGCGCCGATGCAATCCCCGGTCTCGAAATCGAAGCCGACGACGTCCGCTGCACCCACGGAGCCACTGCCGGACAAGTCGACGAAGAGCAAGTCTTCTACGCGATGTGCCGCGGCCTTTCCCGGTACGAAGCCATGCACGTCATCGTCGAAGGCTTCTTCGCCCAAATCTACGACCGCATCCCCATTGAGCTCGTCAGAGAAACATTAAGCCAAGCTGTTGAGCGTAAGCTGGGAATCGGGGATTGAGGAGAGTTTTGAGGGCAGAGTCCTTGATTCCAGGAGCGTGACCTGCGGGGAATCGCCAATTCATGAGTGTTTGGGAGTTTCTGACAGAGGTGCTTGTTGATGGATAGTGATAGCTTTCCTACCTCAATTCCAGTTGCCAGTTGCCAGTTGCCAGGTGTAAACAATTCTGCCTTTCCCGTGACATATCCTTGAATGAGCCAGCTTAGACCGAATCGAGCGTGATCAGTACATTGATTCTGCCTTTGTCGTCAATTACTCTTGAATCACACTACATAGACAGAAGAGTTCTGCATAAAAACAAGTTATGCCGCAAGGGGTCGCCTATGAATCAATACGAGCACTGCCTGATTGCGATGAAACGCCTTCTCGATGCGGTGGGCGAATCTCACTGGGCGAAATGGATTGACACCGACATCAAAGTATGGCGTGCCAATTGTGACGTTTCACACCATCTCTCCGCATATGGCGGCATGGGATCGTTCAATGACATCTGGATTTGTCGGGCCAATCAGCACACGCTCACCGAGGCGCAAGAACCGTGGGCGAATACTCTATTGAGTGGCTAAAATCACTCTGCCATTTTCTTGCGCAGCAACCTCAAGATACCTTCGACGCAAGCATGCTCGCAAATAGGATCGGCAGGCATGATTCTGCACTTGCGGCCTTTGTCGGGGGCGAAAACGCACCATCGTCAATGCGCGGCTATGCCACTGATGATCGCAAACTTCATGGTTGGCGATGCTTGCAATGTGGTCACAGCGAAGCGTCGAGTAGAGACATAGAGAACCTAATTGCACAAGATGTTGTCCCGAAACTGATTTTTCAATCCTGCCAACGTTGCACCTTGGACAAGCTCGTTGATCAATCGCTTGCGTTTGATATTCCCGATCTCGACACTATGCGACAGTCTTTGGCCACCGAAGTAACAGGATGCGGCATAGCCTTGGTTGATCGCGATGGCTGGATGCGTCCTTGTCCCAACTGCGGAAACAACGATACTGCTGTTTATCGGTGGCGATTGGTGGTCAGTGATGAGTTGGGTTTTGAGCCTGCGGACGACAACTTGCCGATGCATAGATAGCGGCATAACAATCCAATGCACCGGAGTCGCGAAGTCCGGCGTATTCAAATGGACAATCACTCGTTGCGACCCGGTGATTTTAGACGTTATCCAACTTGAGTGAGCGGATGCCCATGCTTTCAAAAAAACGAACTCAAGAGATTATCAACCTTGCCATCCCCGGAGTGCCACCTGAAACTCCGGAGCACCTTTGGAATGACGACGCTGCAATGGAACCGTATATTCGTGCGGCAGATCGCAGACGGAAGAGATGGTTACAATCTTGCTCAAAACCTCGCGAGTTACAGTTGTTTGCTGAGAATTGGCATTGGGACGGCGGTGGCGGCAAACCTCTTCAGATATTGATCGCAAATCCACATTGCGATGCCGGCACAATGATGTACCTTTTCTGGCTCGGGAGTGCAGAGGACTACTACTTCCAGTTCAAAACAATTAAGCAGGTCCGTTCGGAGTTTGATCGAGAAATTTATCGACTCCTTCGACGGGTCGAGCGGAATATTGTCAACTCGGACTACCCGTCCGCAAACATCTATTTTGATCCGGCTCCATATATCTCAATGCTTGAACGACGAGATGAATTTGCTCGTTCAATACCAAACAGAATGTATGAACCGATTGGCAAGAAACCAAGGCACAAGTAGACCTGTTGACTGATTCAAAGTCGTCGGATAACAAGCAAATGCACCGGAACGCGGATGTCCGGTCAATTTCCAAATGAGAATCAACTGGTCCGCGTCCGGTGATTTTGACGTTATGCCTGTCATTACTTCTCTGCGTGATTGAAGGATGGGGCTTGTTTTCTTTTGATCTGTGGTCATCTGTTAGATCCGTGTTCTTGTCTTTCATTTCCTCGCTGCGGTTGGTTGGGTTTTCTCAGTGTCCTCCGTGACTCCGTGGTTCAATTCTTTCTTTGACTCGGTCGTTATTGCTGGTTAGTTCCCAGAGTTCAGTGGGCAATGTTTTCGCTTGTTGATCAATTGCAAAGTTCAGCCTTCACTTGGCATAATAAATCGCTTAGCCTGAAACCGACTCACCGAGCGGTTTTCCTACTTTGTTCGCTAACCTACGGCTCGGTTCAGGTTAGCTGGATCGTTAGCCTGTCAAAGCCATCGAACCAAACCCGTAAGGATTTAAAGGAATGTGATCACCAAGCGACGATTACGTGGATGCATCCTCATCGCAAGCATTCTGGTCTTTGGAAGGAGCGTATTCACTCCCTGTTACTACACCCACATTTATCACGGCCAAAGTCCCATTCTTGATCCCACGTTCGGAATCGAGGCTCTCCTCTTCGGATGGGTTGAAATATTCGACTCCGGATACTCGGCTTGGCTTGCGAATCCATTGTGGCTGATTTCCTGCATCCTCCTTCTAGCGAGATCCAAGATGTACTGTCGACTCGTCGCGGTTCTTGCACTCGCCGTGTCGCTTTCGTTCCTGCTCTATGACGTCGTACTTGTGAACGAAGCTGGGAGCAAATCAGAAATCATACGATACGGAATCGGATACTGGCTTTGGGTCGCCAGTTTTGTTTTGCTATGTGCCGCGACTGCGATAGGGACCAACGACGCTCCACGTAACTTTGCAGGCGAAGAACCTTTGACGAATAATGCAAGGATGAGATATTTTTTTCCAATACGTCGCAGGGCATCGGGAAGCACAGGCTAACAATCGCATGCACCGGAATGCAGTTGCTCGCCGAATTTGCAATTGAGAATCTCGCGTCCGCATCCGGTGATGCAGCCGTTAGGCCGCCGGACCCAATAGATTCCCTGTGTGGGGTAGCACCAAACACCTACCGCTACCATGGACTGAGGCAAAGATGCAATCGCAGGTCACCCAATTTGGGTGGCCTCGAAAGATTTTCTTTCGGGGCGGCACAGCCGTATGAGGCTGTAGCTAACACATCATTCTTCTTGTAGCCTCTCACCGACTTTGGTTGCCTGTGAAATCAACGCGTGTCGTCACCGCCCGATTACGCTAGGCGTCAATCCCTGGCTCCGCAGTGTTCACACTGATGGTTCACAACTTCCTCGCCTCGTTTGAAATTTCCTTCTCCGACACCAAGCGGGAGTGAGAGTAGAGCGTCCACTCCTTGGAGATCTGTTGCTGCTGGTTCGGAAGGGGGACTGTGAGGAGCGGGACGACTGTTTGTCGGCAAGCGAGAAGCCTCGGTTCGGATTTTCTCTGATTTCGCTCCGAATGTATCTTGTTCCATATCCTGCCGAGCTTTTGTCAGGGCGGCGGCGATGAGTCCAGATGGAACTGAAACGACTCCCAGACCTATCATCAATACCCCGAACGTGAAGAACCTTCCGCCTGATGTGATCGGATAGGTATCTCCGTATCCGACCGAAGTGAGCGTCACGACTGCCCACCACAGGCTATGGAACACAGACGAAAATATCACTGGCTGTGCATCGTGTTCAAAGTGGTAAATCCCTGCCGCGGAAAGGAACAGTACGATCCCGGTCGCTGCCAGGAAGATGACGATCTCTTCTTTGGAAATCAGCAGCGCTCGATGATATCTTTGGATCGCTTGAGAGTACCGCGCGAACTTCATCACGCGAAACAGTCTCAACAGCCGGAACGCGCGAATCGAGCGACCATCAAAACCGAGCAGCAAAAAGAACGGTAGAATCGCCAGTAGATCAATGATCCCAAAGAAGCTCGTCGCAAATTTTCTTTTATTCTCAGCAAGAAACAGCCGTAGCAAATACTCACCAGTAAAGACTGCGACCGATAGGAATTCAAACAGGTTCAAAGCGAACTGAAAGCCCGGGGAGAGATTCGGCAGCGTTTCGACCGCAAATGTGATCATCGACAAAACGATCAACGCCTGAATAAAGAGATCGAAACTCTTTCCGACTTTCGAGTCAGAGTTATCAATCATCGCCTTGAGAGTTTTCATACCAGCACGTTCAAGTTCTGAGGGGATTAGAAGAGCCAGTGCGATAGAGATACTTTCAACGACTTCAGCAGAAGCTCGCTGCAACTCTGCCTCGGAAGTCGCTGGCATGTTCCCCAAAAGCCCCGAATCGGTAGAACAAGCAAAGCAAAGCGGTCATATCACTCAAATGTGAAGGGACTCAACGTGGCCTCAGCAGAAGAATTTCCGGTTGTCCGATGATGCGAACATGAATAGAAAGGGTTTCGCTCAATGGCATCCGAAGCTCAAGAAACTTTCGGATGTCTGGTTGCGAGACGGTACACAAGATAGACTAAGAGTGATTGTTCCATCTCATACCATTGGGAGTTTACTCATGTTGCATTTGAAAATTATCACCCTTCTGCTTATTTCAGCTCCGTTTTCCGTCGCTGATGATTGGAAGGAAACGAAATCGCAAGAAGGTAATTTCAAAGCTCAAATGCCAAGTGAGTCACGGTACCAAGCCAACGAAATCGAAACCGAACTTGGCAAAATCAAAATTCATATGTTCATAGCAACAAGTGATTCGGGAAACGAAGCGTATATGCTGATGTATAACGATTATCCAGATGAGTTATTTAAAACGAAAACAATAGATCAAATTCTGGCAGATGCTGCGGACGGAGCAGTGGAAAATGTCAAAGGCAAATTGCAATCTGAATCGAAGGTCACACATGCCAAATTTCCTGGCAAGGATTTGGAGGCAACCGCAACTGCGGATGATCAAGTGACATACATTTCGTGGAGGTTGTTGCTGGTGAAGAATCGTATGTACCAAATCGGCTGCGTCGGCGTCGGGAAAAAAGTCCCAGCAGAAACGATCAAAAAGATGAAGGAATCATTTGAATTGCTACGCTAGGGCACTTTTCGTACTGGTATTCGCGTTTTGCCTCGTGAAAGTCAGCGTTTTCACTGATAAAAACCGTTTTCCGCGGGCACAGGAAAGAGCAATCTGCTCTAGATTTAAAGGAACACCTCCCCAATTGGTGTTATCTCCTGATGTGTGTTTGCCATTGCCACACTTGACCATCGTCCGGATCGTTGACCTCGCCGACAAACATCATTCCATTCTTTTCCAGAACCCGCGTCGAGGAGTTCGTGTGTGGTAGGGTGTGGGCCAACACTCGCTTGACTGTCGCGCAGCCCGTTGCCAACTCAATGAGTTTGCGTGCCATCAATGTGGCGTATCCGTTCCCCTCAAACTCCGGGTATGTGAAATATGCAATCTCAACCGTTCCATCATCGGCAGGCTGCCCTTTGAAACCACACGAACCTACGACGTCGCGTGTGATTGTGTCCACGACAAAGTATCCACCCCAATCCAGCGAGTTGACGCTCACCGGTATCGCAGTCAGCTTCCGCCCGATCAATTGATGCACCAGCGATGCCACCTGAGACCAGTCGTCACTCATCATCGCTTCAAGATAAGCCGGATCACTTACTAGCGATTCTTCTATCGATGGATCAAGCCGGACGAGCTGCACGTCTTTCATGAGGTTCGTCTTTTAAAGCACTACAACGAATTTAGAAGAAATCTACTCTGGATAGATCTGTGAATTGAGAAAACATCCCTTAAAGACAGAACTCCAACCCCGAAGCGAAATTGAGCGTAACTTTTTTGGCGGAAGAGTTCAATCACTTCCATACGACTCAACTCTATGACTCCACACCGAGCAGCTTCTTGTCCAGGAAGCGAGTTTGGGATCAAGTTCAACCATCGCCTAACTTGCTTGCTTCCGCTCCACCGCACCCAGTCTGCTGACACTTTTATGCGCCCGCTAGAGCGCACTGCGATTTTCTCTTTTTACAACTTCCGTTTGTCCCATTGCCTGTTTGAGTTCAATCTCAATACTGGGCGGCGAGTCGATCGCAATTGAGACAAAACGTCCGTCTCTAAGTTCGGCGACTAGAACCTGATAAGTGTGGCCGGGGTCATCATTGTCGCCTGGGGAATCGAATTTGCGCCACGAGAGTGCTTTTAGATCATCGACGCGAAGACGTCGATGCGGGCGGAACGAAAACCAGAACCGGTAGAAGAACAGTTCTCGTGAATCTCGATCGAGTACCAACCGGCCTCGTGTGAGCGAGAATAACGCGAGCAACAGAGACACGGCGGAGAACAGCACACCTATGAGTCCGAGAATGAACTTCGCGAAGAGAGAAGTTAGCTGCGCGAATGGATCGTATTGATAAGCGATCCAAATTCCGATTCCAATGGCACTCGAGACGGCAGCCATGAAGAAGTTCACCCACAGGGCGGTTTTCCAAGTCGAGCGTACTTCGCCTCGCGACACACAATTCAGGTCGTGGTAAGCGTAAGGAAGATCGAAATCCATGACACTACGTAGCTCGCCTTTTGCTTTTCCGTAGTTGAACTGAATTGGAATCATGGTGGATTCTTGTGATCTAATATCTATCAAAGAGAACGCGTCACCAGACAGAATTTCGCACTCCGAAGAAAACCGAGCGTAACCCTTTCGGCGGAATAGTTCAATTACTTGCATGACCACGAAGTGCCTGAGATGCGGAATGAAACGTCTTGATGGAGTTGGCGGTCTTCGAATTGGAATATTGACTTAACTCCTGCACGGTTCATAGCACGCGTGACACCCAAATTTTTGTTCATGACCGGAGCACCTGCCCAGTCAGGTGAATTCGCATCCAACACTTAAGTCGATTTTTCCAGCCTGCTGATCTATCGGAATCAATGCAACTCGTCGTTGATGACACGTCGACGCCGATTAAAGGCGATCCGATAAATATTGGCGAGGAACCCGTGATCGTCCTGGTACCACTCGATTGAATGATCGCGGAAAAAGAAGGGCACCGAATGCGTCTTGGAAGCACCGGAATCTTGGACAGTGGGATCCAACATTGTTAAGAAAAGCGGTTTTTCGTGAGCAAACGCGATCCCGGCCTCGATACAAGTATTAATGTTGATACGCACTTCATTGTCCTGAAGACTACAGCCCAGATCGGCAATGACGAGATTTGCATCACGGATTAGAATCCGAATCTGCTTCCGCAGATCGCTCCCCAGCACTTCCTTGCCCAAGTGACACTGCATACCAACCAAGTTTTCAATGATATCCTTGGCTGCTTCATTGCGGTTCTGAGATCGCTTATAATCTGTTGCGAGAAACGAGTGGGGGTGCTTCGTCCCTACATCGTCGAGGAAGGAAGCAACCTGACTCTGGAGATCGGGCCAGGGTGTTCCCTCTTTCCACTCCAAGACCGACTTTCCCCGAATCGAAGTAGGAAGCGACTTTCGGCGGGCGCAGTAAATTCTCTCGACCAATCCTAGTTCACGCGCAATCTCTAGTTCGACGGGGAAATACTTGTAGAGTTCCTCCGGAGTCTTTTGCGTCTCGGTGCGATCGGGATAAATAGCAAGAAAGCCAGAACACCCTGACATGATACGGTGGATCCGTTTGGCCCCTTCTTCTTGAAAAGAACTTTGGTCTCGGGAGTCCCCCACGAGAAAGGCCCCTTGAGCTTTCATCTGGGCCAGAACTTCGTCTCGCGGATGCGTCTCCTCGTCACGCCAACTGCAACTCACATACACATGGGGTTGCCCTTTGTGTGGAAGACTCTCTGGCATGCGGAGCGACAGCAGAAGATTTCGTGCGCTCTCCACTGTTAGGTGGCCATCCACCAGAGACAGCCAGGATCGCAGCCCTAGCCCCTTAATGTGATCCGAGGGTTGGAACCCTTGTTCCAAAATGGCGGCGACGAGTCGGAATTCACTGTGATTGACCGCTTCGCTCTTGGCTAGGCGGATTTCCTCTTTCACATATGGCTTCTCGATTGAGTGAGATGAGAGTAGAGCAAGGCAGGACTTCGACTGGCTCATCTTGATCGCCAAACCTTCGTCGACCTCGGTGGCAGCAAAGAATCGTCGTTTGTCAATAAAGACCTTTAGCCCGCTGGATTCAATGAAAGCAGCCATCTGCTCCGCGAGTTCCAAGTCCTCCGAACCATAACTGATAAAGCAGTCATATTCCCGCTGTTCAAAATCGCGTGTCCTCATAAGCATAGCCTGATCAAGTTAAGCCGACGGGATACCAGACGAATAAGTGTATGGACTGATTTTTACACCTCGAACGAATTCGAACATAACCCTTTCGGTTGAAGAGTTCAATCTCTTAAAAGTGATTGAAAGCTACAACTCCACGTCGCGTAGCTTCTTATCCAAAAATCGTGTTCGAAAACCGTCCGGGTCTCCATAGCCGACTCGTAAGTACAGCTTTTCGGCTTGTGGGTTTTCCTGGCGGACTTCCAGGGTGACTTTGCAACAGCCGAGACGACGGGCCTGGTTTTCGACGGCGTTAAGGAGTTGTGTTCCGATTCCTTGACCGCGATGGGTTGGTAGCACTGCCAGATCGTGAATGTTCACGAGTGGTTTCGCGGCGAACGTTGAGAAGCCTTGGAAACAAATCGCCGCGCCGACGGCTTGGTCCTCTTCCCATGCGAGAATAGTAAACGCACCTGGTACGGCTTTCATTCCAGGGACAATTCGGGAAGAAACCGCCTCGTCAAGTTTTCGACCGCCGCCATGTGGTTCGCAGGCATACGAATTGATAATGTCAACTATTGCCTGAGCATGGACGGGGTTCTCAAAGTCCGCTATTGAAGTGGTGAAATCAGGCATGTTGGAAACCGATGATTGTTATTGATAATGACGTCGCGACTACTTTCCCATTCAGCATGGTAGCGAAAAGATCGCCCAGAGGAGAACAAACCCTTGCGACAATTCCACGACAGCCACGCAGACACAACCCAATACTTCCTGGGAACAATGTGCCTGTTGATTGTTCTCTCCGGTTGCCCATCTCGTTCGGCGGAGGAAAAGCGCGAAACGCAACCTCAAGACCTGAAACTCTCTCTGGATCAAAAGATAGATGCT
>JAJDEL010000355.1 GCA_029259835.1 Planctomicrobium sp.
CGTCAATGTGTCCCTGCGTCACGACAAGATCAACCAGAAGTGTGGTCAACACCAGGGAGAACAAGACACTCGCAACAAAAACAGCGACCCAAAAAACCAAAAGACGACCATGACTGTCGTTCCAGGTTCGTTTGGGAATGAGCCTGTGCAGTGGTCTTGAATCTCCACCCATTTGACACCACCCTTATTCTGGGATAATTACGCCAGATCTCGATCTTCGAACATCATAAAAGCAATCATAATCGCAGTCGTGATATAAGCGGCACAATACAAAGCTGCCATCGCAATATAGTCGGCAGGAATTGTCTTCCCCGTCGAAATCGCCGCGGACATATTAAAGTGTTCTAAAGACGGCAGAACCGTTGCCATGGATTGAGCAACGAATTTCACGAACACATGCTGATCCTTGGACTGTGCCAAAATTGGAGTGAGATGACCAATCACGAAGAGAGAGGAACACGTGCTGATGTTGACGAGCATCGGCATTCTTGTCGAAATCGCCACGCTGACAGCCGCCAAAACTCCCACTTCCATTGCGATGAGCGTCAATCCAGGAAGAATCGTACGCGCGACATTGAAACGATCCTGGGTGAGGTACGGAACCTGGAATGGAAGCCAACCGACGGTGCGGTAGAAAAAGAGGTCCGCATTCGGAGTACCTGCTTCGCCCTGATCGTATCCGAATTTGAAGTAAGTGAAGACAAAAAACAGACCGCCGAGAATGAGCAGCATGATGATTGAAGACTGTAAAATTCCGACGTATTTCCCAAACACGAATTGCCTGCGGTTGATTGGCTTAGAGAGCAACGTCATCGCAGTCTTGCCCTCAATTTCCTCCGAGACGCTCATACTTGCCGTCCAGATTGAAAGTGTCAGCGCGCAAATCAGTGTCATCGCCAGCCCGCAATCGATGTACATTTTCGTATCGTCACCCATCGAGAAGAATGGGACATAGTAATTGGCGATCATCACCAGAATCGCTGCACCGGTCATTAGAAAAAAGACAGGCTGACGAAGTGCTTCTTTCGTCGTCGCGCGGGCAATCGTCCCGGCACGGCTCGAGTAATTGAAAGCGATCAAACCAAGCAGAAAAACAACCCACCCCACTGCAAGTTTTAGATATGGAGGTTGAATGACCACCTCGCTCGCTTGTGCGAGAAGTGGAGTAAAACCAGTCATTTGCAGATGTCCAGAAAATAAAGGAAGATGAAAAGAGATGTATTACTGCTTAAACGCGAATGGGATTGAATAATAAAACTCCGCAGCAATAATTCCTTCCAATGTACCGTGACGCGCGACCCTGAGCAAACGTGTTTGTAAGGGGTTTCAGCCTTAAACGCAGCATCGTCAGTCAGCCTATTCAGAACCCGCTTTCCCCCTACGACCCTTTCTCTATGAATAGTTTCCACGATTTAGTGACCTCACGTCGAAAGTGGATCGACGATATTTTGATCCCTTGGTGCAAGTCTTGTACAAGAAAGGACTTGCTGCTTGCCGAGCACGAGTGGATCGACATCGCTGGAAGGCCCGAACCAGGCATGACTCTCTGGAAATGGGCCTGGGAACGCTTTCCAGTTCTCTCTCAAGAAGGGCTGAATGCAATTAACGAGACGAATTCGGTCGTTGTCACTTGTCAAGATGGTCGTGTCGGAGAAGGTTTTCCCGATGCTCAGCGCTCCCTGGCAGGTTTGTTGGTTTTGATCAATCCGACAGGAGAGATGATTGGCCCCTTCGCAATTGATGAAATTCTCTCAATCGAGTTGTCGACATGACGAATCGTTGAGATCCCCTATAATCAAAAATCGGATTAGTTTCATAATTGAGTAGAAAGAACACAGGATCATGTCAGACGACAAAAGAGAGCAGATTGTTGAAGAACTGAAAGTTGCCTACTGGATGGAAATGGAGACGGTCATGAACTTTCTTTCTAACTCCATCAACCTGGATGGTGTTCGTGCAGAAGAAATTAAAAAATCACTCGACGCCGACATTCAGGAAGAACTGACTCACGCTCAAACTCTTGCTGGGCGCATCAAAACGCTCAGCGGAGTCGTCCCTGGAAGCATGGATTTCAAAGCTCGGCAAGGTTCACTTCAACCGCCTCAAAAACTGACAGATGTTGTTTCTGTCATCAAAGGTGTGATCGAAGCCGAAAACGGAGCCTGTGAGCAATACAACAAATTGATTCAGCTTTGTGATGGGATCGACTATGTGACACAGGATCTGTGCATTCAAGCACTGGGTGACGAAGAAGAGCACCGCCGAACCTTCCAAGGATTCCTCGCCGAATACGAAGAAGCGTAATTCTAATCGCCAAGAAAACGCAGAGTAAGAAGCCCGGATTTTCAAAAAGCCGGGCTTCTTGACGCGCTGTTCAATCTACGCCGATTGGATGGGCGCTTCTTCAAATTCCGACTCAGCGATTGCTTCGGATGGAAAGCGTTTCATGATCTCTGCCAGAATCGTTCCGGTTGTCATGCACCCAAATGTGAATAGCACGCATGGAAGTGCAATCATGGGCTGATCAGGAAAGAGGCTCGCCGCCAACGTTGCTCCGACTCCAGCATTCTGCATCCCGACTTCAAGCGTGAGTGCTTTCCGCATCCCGGAGTCGATTCTCAAAATTCGACCACCGAGTTGGCCTGCGAGATAGCCACCAAAATTGATCACGAGTAGGGCGAGAAGCAAGTAGACAGGAAAACTTCTGATGGCATCTCGATTCGATGCGACAACATATGCGATGATCCACAAGATGCTCAGGTTCGCAATCATCGCTGAATAGCGAGATGCAAAGGTTCGTGCCGCGCGGCTGAATTTGCAGATCAAGTATCCAGAGATCACCGGGATCACCACTCGAATCACGAGCAGGTAAGCAGACTTCAATAAGAACGCAGCATCTGCTTCTTCCCTCAATGTGAGTTTCAAAACTAAGGGAACAACCAGCGGTGAAAGCAGCGTCGCTGAAGTTGTGAGGCCAACGGAATAGCTGACGTTCCCGCGGGCAATCATCGTCAAAACGTTCGAAGCCATCGCTCCTGGAACACAGCCCACCATGATGATTCCGACTTTGAGTTCACCAGTAAATCCAAAAGTCGTCGCGATCAACCAAGCCAGAAACGGCATCGAGCAATACTGAATCGCCGTCCCACCAATCACCAGCGGCCAGCGTTTGAAAACACCTTTAACTTCATCCGCCGGGAGCAACGTGCCAACGCTCAACATGATCAGCGCGATGAGATAGCCCAGCGAAGGTTTGCTCGCAACAAACGGATCAAACTCATCTTTACCAAACAAATCCGGCCAAATTGCTGCAACGAAAGAACTGAGAATCAGCCAGAGCAGAAGAAATTTTTGAAGCATCAAGTCGCGCAATCTTGTGAGTGTGAATTTAGCCGTACACTTGAAGTGTACGGCAAACCTGCTTCAGCGTGAACAGTCCTAAGATGCGACGCCCTTGCGTGACCATCGTCGATGAACCAGAACGCCTAGAATTGGTCCGCAGATGACTGAGGCAGGAACACCGTAAGAACGAACAAAGTCAATGGATGTACTCTCAGATGTTTTGTACCAATTGAATGGTTGTTCATTTCGGAACCAAGCTGACACAAGTGTAATTCCCACCAAGATTGATAACATCGTCAGAAACCCATAAACGGTGGGGCGAATTACTTTAAGTGTATTAGTGATCGCGAATGGCCCGAGCGTTGCGTAGAAAGCGACAAATGCCAATACGATGTTTTCAGTAATACGAAATTGAGCCTGCTCATGAAGATTCAGATGAGTGAAACTCCTCCAGCGAATCTCGTAGTCCGTAGAAAGCAAAATGTAAATTAGGCCGAAGAAGAGACCTACAATCGCGCCTGCAATAACTCCTTTAATAACTGATCGTAGCAGAGTCGTTTTCATTGAATTGCCTGAAGAATCAGAGAAGCTCGCCTCAGCCTGATACTGAAATTGTTGCAAGTGGCAGAAGCTGAAGCAGGACGACATTATATCGAAACTGAAGAGTATCTGCACGAAAAAACCCCGCTTCAACTTTCGTTGAAGCGGGGCGGGTCAATCACGATTTTCTTTCAGTCGCTTAGCGACCGAAGATGTTTCTCTGGAGTTGTTGGCTCCAGTTGTTGGAGTTCGTGTTGTGGGCCTGATGGTCCGGTCGTTGACAGTTCGCAGCCTGCTGAGCGAGTCGGCTCGGCGTTCCCTGTTGGAAGACTGACAACGCCGCTTCGATATCAGCATCGTAGTCGCTTCCTCGGTATCCAGTCTCTTCGCGTTCGTTGATCAGAACATCCGGAGTCACTCCGGCTCCTGCCATTTCACGTCCGTTAGGAGAGTAAAATTTCGCAGTCGTCAGTTTCAACAAGCCAGAAGTCGTACGAAGTGGGAAGTGCGTTTGCACGGTTCCTTTTCCGTATGACTTACGACCGACGACAACTCCACGCTGATTCTCCTGGATTGCAGCAGCGAAAATTTCGCTGGCACTTGCTGAATTTTCATCAACAAGGACAACCAGTGCAACGCTCCAGGTTTTCGTTTTCGTGGCATTTTCTGAAGTGTTGTCGGACGTGTTTCGGCCTTTCGTGGAAACAATCGTTCCGCATGGCAAAAACAGGTTGGAGACGTCAATCGCCTGATCAAGTAAGCCACCAGGGTTGCCTCGCAAGTCGAGAACAAGTGATCTCATTCCCTGATTATAAAGCTTCCACATGGCTGCTTCGAGATCTTTTCGTGACGATTGTGAGAACTGCTTGAGGCGAACGTAGCCGATCTTGTTGTTCTGATCGACCATTTTCGTTCCTGTCACACTACTCACGTACATACGACGACGAGTCAAACTCCCACGGTATCGTTGTCCGGCTCGTTCGATGTCCAGAGAGATCGTCGCTCCTTCCGGTCCACCAAGTTTGCTGGCGACTTCGTTCAAGTTTAATCCTCGAACTGATTGACCATTGACGGCAACGATCAAATCTTTTGCCTGCAAGCCAAGTCCCGAGGCTGGGCTGTTGTCGACAACACCAACGAGGATCGCACCCATCGGGTGAGTTTCCATTTCAACGCCGATGCCAACGATGTTCTCTTCCAAACTGGCTGTCTTACGGGACTCGAGTTCTGCACCAGGTGAGTAGCCAGCAACTTCCGGCATGAAGGCAGAGTATTTGTCGAGCGAATCAATTGTTCCATTCAAAAACTCCAGGGCAACAGCTTCTCGACGAACTCCCAACTCGCGGCTGACCAATTCTGCGGACCATTGCATGATCCCGACCGCTTCGTTTGCAGTCCGTGATGGTTGTGAATTACTCACCTGAGTCAACTGAGACTGAACCTGACGAATCACGTTCGCATTCGGGGCAACGTTATTCGCACGCAGGAAGTTATCATTCTCTAAAGCCTTGATGACGTTCGAAACAGAAGATCGCATACGTGCTTCGTACGAAGGAGGATTAACGTGTCGTGAATCGATCATTCGCGATGCTTCCTGGTATAAGGTGACCAGTTCCTGCATCGAGGTGCTCCGCAAGAAGCCAAGCATCTTCGGATTCGTGAATCGCGACGAAATTTTCAGTTGCGATTTATCCGGTCGATTCGAATCATCGAACTTCACATCAGTCGGGATACGCGGAATGGTCCCCGGCACCTGATACTGTGGAGTCTGATACTGTGGAGTCTGGTATTGCGGGGTTCGGTACTGAGGAGTCGCCGGTTGGTGCGATGGTTGATGTGTTGGTGGCGTGTAACGTGGTGCGGTCGAAGGAACGAAAGACTGGCCAGGCACCACCGCAGTTCTTATTGGATTCACATCCTCGCGAGCCAGGGGCATTCCCTGATCGTTGTTGAAGACAATGTGAGAGACAGTCGAGACGTGAGTTGAGGTGTGTCGGTGAACGGCAGAAGTTGACTCGGTTGCGTGTTGCACTCTGGTTTCCGTCTCAGTCGGTTCCGCAGAAGCGGTTCCGCTCAACAGAAAGACGAACAGGGCGAGAGTCAGTTGGGTCACTTTGGTAATCGAATTGTTGGATGAAGCTTTCATCTTGAACATGCTCCTCAGTAATGAGTGATAGTGTGAATTGGAAAGGTGTTGTGTGTTGTAAAGATGACTAAGATTTGACGGTCATCTCGGTTTTCATCGTTGTCTCGGTGATCTGGGTTTCGCTTTCTGTGATGGCCTGAGCCAGTTCACCACGAAGAACTCGAACAGTTGCAGGTGCTTCGATACCGAGTTTTGTTTTTCCGCGTCCGGTTGATATCACCTTGATAACAATCGAGTCACCAATTTGAATCGTTTCCCCTTTTTTACGAGTGAGAACTAACATGTTTTTTCCTTTTCCTTGGATTTAGTGTCAAGATTTGTCGCTTCATGGCTTCCGATTGGTCTTGACATCAATCTTCGCCTGACATGATTTCTATAATGCACTCAACGTGCCAAAAGTCTGAGAGGATCACATCGTTGTGTCATAAATCACAATTACCAATAAGTTTACAGAACTATTTATTATTGAGATTGACGGTTGCGAACCATGGTTTCATTGAAGAGCTTGTAAGGACTTCAATTCTTACTGTCGCGAACAAGAGACTTTACAATCCTTTGTGAGTTCACAATGACACATTCGGCAAGACGTGCCGGTTACGTGTTATTGTTCGTGTGTCATTATTACGACACTTCGGCAATAACAACGGGACACGTGTACACATCATTCGTGTAGAACACGCAGAAATCAAGAGGCCAATCCCCAAGATTCATCGCTTCGCGTCTACGATTTCACCGCACCTGTTGACCCTCCCAAAGCCTTCAACGATGATCAGAGTGAAACGTTCTTCTGCACAGAATCTCGCACGATTGCTACGAAAGACTGAAATGAAATTCCGCGTTGGCCTGGGACACGACACGCATCGCCTGGAAGCAGGGCGCCGTTTGGTGATAGGTGGAGTAGATATCCAGCACGACCGTGGACCAGTCTCGCATAGCGATGGCGACGTTTTACTACATGCCCTGATCGATGCGATTTTAGGTGCGCTCGGCTGGGGTGACATCGGCGAATGGTTCCCGGACACCGATGAACAATTCCAAGGCGCTGACTCAACTCAACTGCTGGAAGAAGTCGTCAAGAAGGCCCACGCCGAAGGCTGGCAAATCGAAAACGCCGACTGCATTGTCTTCGCCCAAAAACCAAAGCTGTCGCCCTACAAGCAAACGATTGCAGAACACATCGCCGAGCAACTTGGAGTCGACACGGATCAAGTCAACGTGAAAGCCAAAACCGGCGAAAAAGTCGGCCCTGTTGGTCGAGAAGAAGCCATTTGCGCCGAAGTGGTTGTGATGATGCTGAGGTCGTAATCACTCTCACCAAAGTCGAAACTGAGGTGCTGTTTGGTAAAACGTCGCCTGTGTTTTAAACGCAGCACTTCCGTCATCCTTATCAACCCACAATTCCCCATTCGCTCGTCGGCGAATGAAGTGCTTCGGAAAGTTGATTGACTCAAATGAGACACCTCGTTTTCGACCAATCAATCCTTTTTTCTTTATAAAAGTTGCGTTCTGTCTAAACGAATCTGTATCTACAAATTCTTGGTACCGGACACGAAGTCCCCCATGAATGAGGTAGTGACCTTCGATGCTTGGTGAGCGAATTGACACATAGTTTGAATTTGCTAACCCGTTGACAATTTCCCAAGTTGCATTCAGTTTTCCGACATCACTGCGCACCGATTTCGAGTTTACGAGATATCCTCCCTGAACCATGTAATATCGTCTTCCTGATTGGGTGAAAGAGACCAGGTCTGTCGGCAGCGACTCTTCAGTCAACTCGTCTTGTAGTTGTTCAACAGCACTCGTCTCACCGTTGTCCAATCGTGCTCGCATGGCAGTTGCGTATGCTTTCTTAAGCTCGTCACCAGCAGTTTTGAGAGTTAGCCCATATTTTTTGAAGACGTCTACCATTTCTTTTCGCGCCGTCAATCCACCTTTCTGTTCAAAGAATGTCAGTTGCCTCAGGTATCCAGCCGCGATTTCTGTGTCGCCGGATTGATTCTTTTCAATGATTCTCTCGCGATACGCCAGAACGACTTTTTCCTTGGCACTTTCGAGAGCGAGTTTGTGTTTTTCCTTCGCAGCTTTGAGCGCATCTGCAATGTCGTCACCAAAGGTCGTGTGAGGCAAAAACAAAAACGCTGCCAACAGGCACATCAATGGAATCTGTTTGTTCTGCATGGTTGCCCTTTTGTAAAGTGCTGTGAGAATTTTTGTTTGGTTTCAGTTAGAAGTGCAGTCGTTACTGAGTAAAGTCTAAGAGACCGTCAACCAAGCACGCAAGGCGACTCGGGTATTACGGGCGAATCGATTCTTGTCGTCAATTATTTAGCCTCGCCAACTGTAGCGACAGGCCTCTTGCGTGGCCCGTCCATTTAGCACCGGGTGACTCACCCGGTGGGGCGGAACGCTTTGAGTGTTCTGGCAACAGTCAACGGCGGAGTTGACGTCGCTTGTGCAATCCCCCCCGGTCATTGACCGGAGGCTAAATGAGAAATTACAACGACGGATCCGTCGCCGTATCCTGAAGAAGCAGCAACTCCAGTCGAATCTTTTCTTCCGCCTTTACTTCCAGGTGACTACTGCGGGCGGGCCAGGTTTCGTAGCCTCCGAGATTGTGCTGCTCTTCTGATGGCAGGTAGCCGCTGTATCCGTTTGCGAGTTCGATCGTGAACGATTTCTTGAACGGAGAACCTTCTTTGATTTTCACACCAGTCCCTGCAAAGACTTCGCAAGGGCATGAGGTGATCAGCGTGTCGCCAATTTGAATCGCTTGCAGCATGAGCGATGTCTCTTCGGGATAATCCGCGAGATGCAGAGTCTCATTCGCGTAAACTCGGCTCCAGCGATGCGGCCCTTTTGCTTTGGGGTCGCTCAATAACTTCTTGGCCCAGGCGATTCGTTCGTCGCTCGGCTTCCGCACTTTCAGCTTCAGTTCGCTCGATGAAACATTGAGCCGCTGTGGAATTTGATATTCGGCACTTTCAAGATTCGCCAGCGATTGCTCGGCGAGAAGGTTTCCCCAATGCTGCATTCGTTCCCATGGCGCATACTTTTTCTTTTCCTTGTTTGAGAAGGAACCAGTATCTCCGGACGTCCCGTTACTCATAATGCCGACGAATTTGGGATGCTCACTCTTCGTGGTCAGAGATTCCTCCAGTTTCCTTGCGTAAGCCCCGAAGTAATCCGCGCTCACCTGACCACCGGCGTATCCGCCACAGTAATGCACACTGAAATTCCCCAGCACCGCCATTGGTGTTCCATCAAGATGTTGCAACGACAAAACGGAAAATTCAGGGTCTATGGGACCGGCAGGTCGAATGACGGCGGTACTCCGACCAGCCACCGACTTGATCCGTTCACCCTCAACGCCGAACGGATTCACATCCACACTTCCTGGCTCACACAAAAACCGTCGACACGCAATCGCGTCCGGCAGCAAAAATTGCTCAACAGCGATCTTCGCCGGTGCCAGATTTTGATGAGCAGTGATGATTGCTTCTGCCATCGTCTTGGCAGTAAAGACTCGATAGTCCTCATCAGCCTGGCGCGTACTGATTCGTGAAACTCGCGGTGCCGCGTGCGTATGAGTGGAGGATATCAACTGTTGATGCGGAGGAATTCCAATTCGTTTTTCGACAATCTTCTTCGCATTGTCGATGACTTCCCGATCCGCCATGCAAAGATCGTTGACGCAAATCGCAAACGTCGTCTCTCCAAGTTGCACCACGATGGCACGTGAATGCAATCGATCATGAATCCCTCGCACCGGACCTGGCTTACTGATCGGTCCATTCAGCGAGACACCTTCTCCCGGCGTCAAATCAACAGCAGCAGCACCTGCAAGAAAGACCTGATTCGCAACGACAAACTGCCGATTCGCTGCTGAGACGCAATCAGGGAGAAAACATTGAATTACAAAAACAGTAACGAAAGCGACGAATCGCATACGAATCTCTCCTGATGAATTCTGAGGGTCAGCTTCCAA
>JAJDEL010000356.1 GCA_029259835.1 Planctomicrobium sp.
TTTGATTTCGACCGGTGATCAGGCTGCTGAACCTGAAGTGAAAAAAAGTAATTACTTGAATGCGGTCACGATTTTGAATCGAGTTGTGGAAACATCAAAAGTTGATGAAACCTCGCGGTTTGCTCGTTTTCAACTCGCGCGAACATACGAGCGGCTGGGGGATGATGCAAAGTTGCTATCGGTTCTGAACCCACTTTTGAATGAACAGGGATCTTCGGCTCAATTGACGCTGGATAGTTTATTGTTGGTTGCGAATGCCAAGTTGCGACAGAAAGACTACGACGGCGCGATCGTCGACTATCAGAAATTCGTCGCTAAGTCCGATTCCGCTGATTTATTGAGAGTCGCCTATGCTGGTCTGGTTTCCGCACAAATCGCGAACAGTGACTGGTCGGTCTTAGTAGCGAATCTCAAGAAGTTAGAATCGAATGATCCGCAGGGGCAGCAGTTCCAGCAATTGAGTCTCGCCGCCGGGGATGCTGCTTTTGATGCCCAGCAGTGGGGGCAAGCTGTGGAATTCTTCCAGATGAGCTCCACTTGCAAAGACGGAAACGACTATTATCTTGCGGCACGTTCCGGACTTGGTCACGCTCTCTACAAGCAAGAGGAATTCGAGAAGTCAGCACTGGCATTCGGCGACGTCACTCAGTCAGGCTCCACAGATATGAAGTTGGGAACGCATTCCTGGTACATGCTGGGCATGGCCTACAAGCAGGCAGGCAATGCGGAGTTTTCTCTCAATGCATTTCGCGACGGGCTGGAGAAGTACCGAATTCCATCACAGACAGCCGAAATTGAAGTCCAGGAAACCGTCTACAATTTGGCGAAGGGCGCAGCAAGGATTGCACGCGATTTGAAAGATCTTAAAGGCGCCAACGAATTGTACAGGTCTGCGTTCGAGCAAATCCAGATCCTACCTCTGGAAAAGAGAATCGAACTCGACAAATTGATCTATGAGTGGGCCGACATGCACTACAACGCAGAGGACTACGCTCGCGCGGATGAGTTGTTTCATCTGCTCATTAAAGAACGCCCTGAAAGCGGTTTGGCCGACGACGCAGCTCTCATTCTTGCTGAAAGTCTGCGGTTCTCTGGACAAAAAAATGAAGCCGAGCAAGCATTTCGTAAATTAGCGAATAATACGACCGTCGACGACTTTGTCCGCCAGAGATCATTTATTCATCTCGTTGATTTGGGTGCTGAACAAGAGAAGTGGGAGCAAGTTCTCAATGACGCTCAGGTTTTGCAAAAGAGCTACCAGCAAAACGATCATCAACTCTACTTGAAGTACCGGACAGCTGAGGCTTCGTTACAGCTCAAATTAGACATCGAAGCGAATAAACTCTTGCAGGAACTGCAGACCGAACTTATAAATTTGAAGAAAGAGGCTCCTGACTGGTGGGAAGAGGTTTGGCTCTTGCAAGCAGAAGGTTTTCTTCGCCAAGCGAAGTACCGAGAACTGGCTGTAGTTGTTGAAGACCTCCGCAGGCGATCTCCAGAATCAAAAGTCATTCACCGTGGAGATCTGATAGTTGGTCGAAGCGAGGTGAAACAAGCGAGTTTTGATGCGGCGCGTGCAGCTTTCGCGCGTGTAATCGAGTCGAAATCAGGAAATGGGACAGAAACTGCCGCAGAAGCCCAATTTCGTATTGCTGAATCTTATCTGACACAGAACAATTTCAAGTCAGCGTTAAAAGAGTATTACAAAGTTTACGCCGGGTACGATGCTCCAGCCTATGAAGCGGCTGCAATGTTTCAGGCGGCACGGAGTGATATTTCGTTGAGGAACTGGAAGGGTGCGGTTCAGTCTTTCAGAATACTCATTATGGAATTTCCAGAAAGCGAATACGTCCCCGACGCAAAAAAACAACTTTCGGAAATTGAAAAGACATTTCCGGAACTGAAAAAAGAAGCCCTCTGATGGAGCGAACACAACAATCAGTCTTAACAATCCCACGGGCATTGATGCACGGATGGATTTTGGCGCTCTTGTTATTGATTCCCAGCTTGATGCAGGACGTTGCGTTCTCACAAGACTCTGCGACTATTCCCCTTGTGAATCCAGGAGAAGTCGAAATTGCTCCCGAGAGTAGCGCTGAACCGCAAAACCCCGCCGGGCTACCGACCAGTGTAATCGAAATTTTCCTCTCACTCAACTATTGGATACTCCCATTCGGGTTGGCAACTCTGATTTCAATCTGGTTTACGACCGAGCGGATCGTGGTTCTTCGTCGCGGGCGCGTGATTCCAAAACCATTTGTGCAACGATTTCTCAAGTTACTCTCAGAAGGTGAACTCGAAAAAGACGAAGCTCTGCAAATCTGCGAAGAAAATGGCTCGCCTGTCGCCATGGTCTTTGCCCATGGAGTTCGCAAATGGGGCAAGCCCAGTGTTGAAGTGGAACAGGCAATCATTGATGGCGGGGAACGCCAAGTCAGTTCGCTCCGCAGGCATCTGCAAGTCATTAACGGCGTCGCTACCGTAACTCCGCTCATTGGATTACTCGGAACAGTTTGGGGAATGCTGGAATCCTTTAACCAAATCGCTCTCGCAGGAGCGATGGGGAAAACGGAACAACTCGCCTCCGG
>JAJDEL010000357.1 GCA_029259835.1 Planctomicrobium sp.
ATTTCTCTAGAACATTCAGTGGTCGAACATTGTCGTACGGAGCACTTCCCGGAAGCGGATTTGTGACAGCTTTGAGTTTTTCATTGCGTTCCAATTGGCGCAGCCGCTGTTTTTCTTCTGGTGTTTCGTGGCAATGCGGGCACGCATGTGGTGGATCGTAGAATTCTGATTTTTGATCTTCGACGGTGAGTGGCTCCAGACAGGCATAGCACTGCGTCGTCTCGGTTTCACTCAAATTCGGATCAAGCGCAACGCGTTTGTCGAAGACGAAGCATTCTCCATTATAGTGCTCACCACCGCACTCTTCGAAGTATTTGAGGATGCCACCTTCAAGTTGATAGATGTCGCGAAACCCTGCCTGTTCCATAAAAGGCCCCGCTTTTTCGCAACGGATTCCGCCTGTGCAAAACGTCACTACCGGAAGGTCTTTGGTCTCCTCAGGCAATCTTTCAACGGCCTCTGGAAAGTCGCGGAAATGATCGACACCAATCGGAACGGCGTTATGAAATGTCCCGACGCGCACTTCGTAGTTGTTACGCGTGTCGAGCAGCAGGACTTCCTTGCCTGAGTCCAACCATTCTTTGAGCTGTTTCGCTGGCAGTTTTTTTGACGTATATTCAAGTGGGTTAATGCCTTCAACGCCAAAGGCGATGATTTCCTCCTTAATCTTGACTAGCATCCGTTCAAACGGTTGCTCTTCGCTCAGGCTTTCTTTCACTTCCAGGTTTTCGAACGCAGCATCTTCGCGTAAAAACATCAGCAATTCATCGATGGTCTCTCGAGTTCCGGCAATGAAGAGATTGATGCCCTCCGGAGTGAGCAAAATCGTTCCTTTGAGTTGCAAGTGAACGCACAGCGAACGTAGTTCTTCGCGCCGACGCTTGAGGTCGTCGAGAGCAACAAACAGGTACGCCGCGATATTCACGAAAGGCTTTTCGTTGGAACAGGATCGCTCAGATTCTAACGGTTGTGAAACATCGGTAGTCACGGGAATTCTTCCTGCAGTCGAAAAGTCATTTTAATGCGTGTGTATCGCTTACTGATACCGTTCCAGAGTATACCAACATTCCCCCGAACGCTAAATTCTCAATCTGACATTCGATCAAACACTCTATGATCGAAGAACGATACCATCAAAAAATGAGAATTACGACATGGCAACGTTACCTAACCCACTTGAATTGCGTACGCCAGATCACTCGATAGAAGAATTATTCATAAAACGCTGGTCACCACGAGCGTTGAGTGGCGATGCCATTACTGCGGCGGCGGTCAACAGCCTGTTCGAAGCGGCACGTTGGGCACCTTCATCGTTTAACGAACAGGAATGGCGTTTTCTTTATGCCCACAACGAGTCCGAACATTGGTCCACATTTTTTGACCTGTTGGTCGAAGCGAATCAACTCTGGTGCAAAAACGCAGGTGTTCTAATCGTCGTTTTTTCTCGCACGACATTCACAAGAAACGGAAAGCCAAACTCCACCCACGAATTCGACACCGGACTGGCAACGCAGAATCTGATGCTGCAAGCCGCGGCCATGGGACTCGTTTCGCACGCAATGGCAGGTTTCGACCGAGGACAGTCAAAACGATCTTTGAACGTCCCTGATGGTTTCGAACCACACTGCATGCTCGCCATCGGACATCCAGGCGACCCGGCAGAACTCCCAGAAAACTACCAGGGAATGGAAACACCCTCCGGTCGAAAACAACTTCCTGAAATCGCCCGCGAAGGGACATTCTCATTCGATGAATGAGATTCGAAACTCAACGATAATCAACCCCAAATGCGATTGTTGTGCTCCGCTCCATTGCGCCTAACCTGCTTTCACTTTGTTATCTGACCATCAGGGCGGAGACCACCGAATTCCGGTAATGTTGAATTGTCTGCGATGAGTTTGCGAAGGTCCGTAAGGCCGGCTGACACTCGATAGACGCTGCTTTCGTAAACAATGGCCCCGTTGTCTGACGGTCCCCAATAAAGTCCAACCGAGTGATCGTAGCCGGAATGGTCTTGGATCAACAGTTTGACGTCCAACGCCCGCATATCCGCTGCCTGATTCATCGCAATCCCATCGCCCTCGATAGTCAAATTATTGATTGCCTTCATGAACCGAGCGCGCATTGTGGCGTTTGGAACATCGACACGAATGCGTTCCGTGAGTGCTGATGAGTTCGGAGTCACGAGAGTAATTTGTGCAACATCATCAATGAGAGTCGCTGAGTCTGACTTTCTAATTACCGAGTCCTCCGCAGCCCTCCATTGAAGTTCGTTGGTCAGTTTGTCGATGGAGTTCTGCACAAGCCAAAGCTCGACTGGTCCGGGAAGACCGCTTACACCGACTTCAGCTCGAAGACCGGTCCGGCTGTCATTCATGCGAAGTACTGTCGTGGGATTGTCAGGCATATTCGAATCGAACCAATTTGGTTCTAATTCCGTCAGCTTAAACTTTTCGATTGCCCAACAGAGTTTGCCATAGTCGAAGACGCTGATGCTGCTTGAATACTTGCCAATGTTTTCAACGTGGGCGCGGCCGACATATGTCGCAGTTCCGTCCCGCCTGAAGGTGACAACATACGACGGGCAAGCCCCATAACATTGAGTCCGCTCCAACTGAATCTCGTCATAAGGAAGTGCCTCGCGCGCTTCTTCGAGAGCTTCACTGTTCAGGCTATCGGATTTCATGAAGTGATAGCTGGATGGAACGGAGGCCGGGGGAGTCGTGCCTGCTGGTTCGGAAGCGTCCTGTGCGGTCTCGTTTGGGCCGCACCCGCACATCACGAATGCGAGCAGAATCATTGGCAGCCATCTAGTGACACACATAGTCGAGGCTCGCTGTCAGCAGAACGTTGGCGTTCACCGTGTGCGAACGAAAGACTTTGTTAACAGAAAGCGAGTGTTTGAGCACTCCGGTTCATCGCTTTGCTATCCGCCGTCTTGGGGGAAACGAGTGACGGAGTATCGTTGGAGTTGTCGCGAACCTCTACAGCCGAAGTTCTACGGAGCAGAAGCCAGAACGCGGTTCCGGAAAGCACAACAGGCGGAACGATGACAACAAAATAAAGAGCCAACAACGGGACTGTGTCCCACGTTCCTCCAATCGCAGCGGCGACAGAAATCATGGTGGCGGCACAGGCAACTGTCGACAGAACGCCCCAGCAAAATGCAGCACCGTGTATCGTGCCAGCATTCAATGCGTTTCGGCGACGCAGTAAGAATGCAATGGGCATGCCTATTAGTCCAGCAACCAAATAGCAGATCACAATCACAGCAGCGATAGCGGGGACGGGAACCACGATGCCCATGATGGCTAGCAGGACAACGAACACAATTGGCGTAACTGCTGGCGCGAAGGTGTATGCACGCCACATTGCGTGGTTTGACGGTGCAGGGTTCAAATTTGCCATTATGAGGGCCTTCGCAATCTTGGGGGGATGGTCAGTCAATTAGTATCAGCGAACGTCGGATGGTTTCAGTCGGATCAATTATTTTTATACAGAATTCTTCTGTCTATGAACTGTGATTCAAGGGTAAGTGACGGTAAAGGCAGAATCAACCTACTTTCACTACCATCAAAAATGCAGTTAGAACGGGACGGGTGCCACGCCCAGCACGTAACGAAGTGGAGTCATGGGCGTGGTGAGGTGGAGTTAACCTTGGTCTGCTCTGGCGACAAAGAGAGAAAAAAAAAACCGGACACTGCCACTGGTGGAAGAATGAAAGTCATCACTGGAATTCGCCACGCCCATCCTTCCGCTGCGTGCCACTCGTCTCGCTGCACCCGACCGACTTTCACTGCCATGTAGATTTCAGATGAATCGTCACACTTCACGAGAACGGTGAATCACTCAACCAACGAATAATTCCGCTCTCGCACGGCTCACAGAGCACGTGGCACCCAATTTTCAATTCAACCAAAGTGCCCAGCATCAGTCGTCGCGCGTTTCGTCATACGGATCCTCTACCGTTGGGACAAACGGAGAAAGAAACGGATCATCGTTTTCAGTTAGATCGCCGCGACAGAGTTGCCACACGCGGAAGACGTTGCTGTAGTCCTTGGTACGCGACTGATCTTCATCGTCATGAATATAGAGTATACCGTACGCCCCCATTGCATTGTTGGCGATCCACTGGAACAGATCGAACACGTAGTCTGCCCGATGGTTGTGCATACCGGCGACGATTACTGAGTCGCATCCGTTGTAACGCTGTAAACGAATTAGTTCGTTGTGGATGGAGTCAACGTAATCTGAAAGTTGCTTCCAGCAGGCGTCTTGCAATCCACGATCAGTATCGTGAGTGTGATAACGGATAACGGCCCAGCCGTGAAATTGGATCATCGCGGAGGCTTCAAGATTGCTGAGAGTGTTAAAGCATAACTTGTTTTATACAGAATTCTGTTTATGAACTGTAATTCAAGAGTAAGTCACGGGAAAGGCAGAATGGCGGGCAACTGCTCACTGGTGTTGAAGTGGGGCAAGTTGTCTCTTCCTCCAATCTCTACC
>JAJDEL010000358.1 GCA_029259835.1 Planctomicrobium sp.
TTGCGTGTTCATCAAGTTTCGCCAACCCTAACAAATGACCATCGGCAGGTTTACGATATTTCCCTTTTGCTGATCTGAGTACAGCAAGCACCTTGTCGGGGAAGAGACCCGTTTCAGTGAGCAACGCATTCCCGCTTGTCGCTTCACCCAATGAATATAGAGCCGGCGGCGTGAATCGTACCGACATGATTGAGATGGTGATCTTCAGGCTCAAGGTAAACGACATCTCGTCCATCACGTTGAACAAAAGCCAAACCAACAAACTGATTGAATGGCAAATCGAGGATATTCATCGCTGTTTCACACTTTTTGTAAGCAGGAAGGATCTCGCTTGCGCCAGTGAGTGCGTTCGGAGACTTCATCGAAGAACAATTTTTCGTCTCTTGCTGAAACCGGCGCTGACGCTCACCTTCTCCGGTGTGGTCAGTCCACGGGGCGACTTTCCATCTATCTGGGAATCGGCGTTCGAGTCTCATTCTTATGTTTTCAATTCGAATTCTCCATGGCACCCACTCCCTCGCTCGTTTCCAAATCGCTGAACGGAAATACAAGTGCCAAACGCGTGTGTGGCTCGTGAGGTGGACTTCCTCCAGCCACGGGTACGCCGCTCTCTGCCGTAAGTCCTTCGGACTCATGACATTCGGATTGGGTGCGAGAATGACTCGATTTCTTAACGAAACGTTTAAGTCCTTTGACATACGCTGCTTGCGGCCCTGTTGTAATTTGTAAATTCCTTCGATTCGGGAGAATAATTGAATTCACTCTGGTCACTACAACCGATATTATCGTTATATCCCGTACTCACTCCTGAAGCGTCAATCGTGTTTTGGTGGGCCACAAAATTAGACGAGCACGACAACAGAGTGCGGAATTCACATTGACGATCACCAATTTTAAGCCTGATAAAGCTTTAGCCAGTCGCCAGATGCTGACTTCACGGACATCGCAGTTCAATCCCAAAGCCAACCGTCGCGGCACGCCGTTGCGGGAGATGGTTGAGTCTGTTGTTTTGCTTGCACTGGCAGTGTTGTTGTTTCGAACATTCGCCGCGGAAGGGTATTTGATTTCGACAGGCTCCATGGCACCGACCTTATTGGGATACCACCGCCGGGTTGAATGTCCAGCTTGTCAGTTTGCGTTCTCCCGAGGCGCGGCGTTTGACAAGACCGCTTCCACGTCCAACATCGCATCTGCTGAATTGCAACCTGATCTCGATGTTTACTCGGCAACTCAATGTCCAAATTGCGGATTGGCTGGCATCAATGCACGCGTTGCCCCACGCAATGAAGGCGATCAGCTTCTAGTACAAAAACTTGCTTACGAATTTCGAGATCCGCGACGTTGGGAAGTTGTAGTTTTTCAAAATCAGAAAGACCCTGCGCAAGCATACGTGAAGCGCGTCGCCGGACTGCCAGGCGAACAGATTCAAATTCTCGAAGGCGATCTGTATGTGAATAATGAATTGAAGAGAAAACCGTTTGACGTGCAACGCGCTGTCCGCATTCCGGTCTCCGATTACTTTCATCAGCCTGAAGATGAAGATCCTGACTGGCGTCTGCGTTGGTCCGTGGTGAGTGAGTCACAGTTTTGGCAGCTCGATGAAGATTCAATTTCTTTTCAAAGTCCGAACACGAGTTCATCTTCATCAATGAACTGGATTCTGTACGAACACTGGATTCGAACCGGTGGCGATCATGTGACCCGAGTTCCGCTCACGACTTGGCCTGCCGAAGTCAGCGTTCCGGATGATCCACGTTTGAGCTACGAAAATGGTGAACTCATCAGCGTCGGAACGTTTACGGCATTTGAAAAACGACAATGGCAACAGAAAAATGATCACCCGGAGTATCGTCATGCTCTGGAGATGCTCTATGAGCAATCTCATACGTCGCCGATTGTTGATGACTACGGATACAACTTCTACGAAAATCGCAAACACTTTGTGCAGCACGACCTGATGCTCTCGATGACGATCTCGAAGCTTGAAGGATCAGGGACGTTTGAAGCTCAGTTGACCGATGGTGCGGAGGTCTTCCGACTGGTCATTGATCCGGGGGCTAGAGAAATGGCCTTGCATCAATCGGGTATGAGCCTGCCAATTTGGACAGTTCCTTTTGTTTTTCCAGAGAATCCGACCGCGGTAGAAATCGATTTCTCTCTGTTCGATCAACAGGTTGTTGTTGCCATCGATGGGACACCGGTTCACAAATCAGTGCCGTTTGTTCCAACTCGAAAACGCGAGCCACTACGCCGACCGGCTCGAATTGGTGCACAGGCTCTGGACTTCGAGTTGACTGCATTAAAACTCTACCGGGACGTCTATTACACAACGAAAAGTGAAGATCCCGACGACATCTATGAACTCAAATCGGACGAATTCTTTGTCTTGGGCGACAACAGTCCGGTCTCCGTAGATAGTCGTGTCTGGGAGAATCCAGCCGTGCCGAGAAGAGCGTTCATCGGGAAGCCATTCGTTGTTCATCTCCCATCACGGCAGAAAAAAGTCAACTGGAAGGGCAAAACCGAATTCGTCCGAGTTCCCGATTTCTCTCGGATTCGCTACATTCGCTGACCGACATGGTGAGGAATTTGAGCAGACTGCCCATCTGCGTGAAATTCTTGACCGTTCTGGAATGACTTTCCAACATCTCAGTTGATGTCGGCGTACTTTGGAAGGTTGTACCGCGATTGGCAGAAGTTGTCGCTTTTTGCCTTGTGGAATACGACTGCGAGGAAAGCGACGGGCTTTCCAGTGGGCACCACTATAGATTTTCGAATGCAAAGCGAACTCGATAGATGTTTACAAAAGAATTTTTTAAAGATGTTATTTTTGGTGTCACCAAAAAAGAACCGGTGGACGCTGAAGATTCTGAATCATTAAAGAAACCAAAACGCAAGGAGAGCACGCGCGACACAGTTGAGTCGATTCTGTTCGCGTTTATTCTTGCGTTTCTCTTCCGCACATTCGAGGCCGAAGCGTTCGTGATCCCAACGGGGTCGATGGCTCCCACGCTCTACGGTAGACATAAAGAGACAGACTGCACCCAGTGTGGATTCCACATCACAGTTGGGGCCAGCGATGAAGTCGACAGAAACACAAATCTACTTTCAGATGGTGTCCGTGTACGGACTGCGACCTGTCCGAACTGCGGGTTCGAAAATGATCAGGTTTTCGATGAGCTTGCCTTCAACGGTGACCGCATCCTTGTCAATAAATATCCCTACGAGTTTGGTGATCCAGATCGTTTTGATGTCTTCGTGTTCAAGTACCCAGAGGAACCCAAAACCAATTACATTAAACGACTCGTTGGGTTACCGGGGGAAACGATCCGAATTCGAGGTGGCAGCGTATATTCAGTCACGGAAAAAGGAGAAGAAATTCTCAGGAAAACTCCTCACAAGCAACGACAATTGCAGATCCCTGTCTATAACGACACACATGCTCCAACTGAACTCATCAAGGCAGGCTGGCCCGAGCGCTGGGCCAGTATGAAACAAGGCGAAGTTGGTCAAGTCGCTGACTGGAGTGACACATCCGATGGTTGGGACGCCGATGCCGAGCAGCGAACATATCAGATTTCTGCCAAGCAGAATGGAACGCACTGGCTGCGATATCGTCACTTTTACCCATCTTCTGACGACTGGAAGACTGCCGTTGCTGGGCGCAAGCTCAACCCTAAGGCGAGTTTGATCGCCGATATGTGTGGGTACAACGCCTATACTGGAGATTATATCACTAGTAACAGTAGCACTATCGATTCCGGCAAGTATTGGGTGCGAGATTTGACGATCAATTTCGATTTGAAAATTGATGATGTCCTGGATGGCGCTGAACTTGTTTTTGAGATTTGTGAAGGGACTTCGTTGTATCGATGCCTGATCAATCCTGCGACAGGTGAAGCGACAATTGTTGAAATTAACACTCAGCTCGGCAATCGCGTCAACGAACTTGGTAAAGGTCAAACTTCTCTGACAGGTGCTGGCAGTTATGGAATTACTTTTGCCAATGTCGATGACCGTCTCTGTCTTTGGGTGAACAATTCTTTGGTCGAATTCGGAGCAGGGGCCAATCTTGAAATTGCTGGAGCGACAGTCAGCCAATACCCAACTCAAGAAGATTTAACGCCCATCGGAATTTCTGCATCGAAGGTCTCGGCAACTGTCTCCGAATTGATTCTTGAACGCGACATTTACTACAGGGCAGATTTTCCTCAACATTCAACAAAATATTCTCGAAACGGAATGTTCGAAGGGAAGTTGCAGCGTTCTCTTCACGATCCTGATGAATGGGCGGACATCTATGAAGAGAGCGCGGAGGATTTTGATCTTCTTGATATCAAAGTCGGTCCGAACCATTACCTGGCTCTAGGAGACAATAGCCCTCGGAGTCTCGATGGTCGTCTTTGGAGAACGACTCATTCCGTTCCTCGTGAGTATCTGGTTGGAAAAGCATTCTTTATCTATTGGCCACATGGAGTTCCATTTCTCAACAACGGAAAAGGATTTGCAGCGCGCAGCAATTATGAGCGGGGACATCACGGTCAAGTTGAAAAGATTGAGGACTATCCGAAATACGTTGTCCCGTTCTATCCGCAGGTTGGACGGATGCATCGGATCTACTGATCTGAAGGCTCTCCACAAAAACTGAACGACTCGCTTACTCAACTGCTTAGAGTGTCATTGTCATTCAACCTGTTAACGCTGGCAGAAGTCTTCCGAATCGACCATGATGCGTCCGAACATTTCACGGATTGACGAATCGGACTGCCCATGCCCTCGCTGCAAATACTGTTTTCTTCTCTTCGAGTTCTCCTGATTGGACTCGTGTTTTTCTGTGTTACGACCGAGGCATTTCCCCAAAACTTCGGTGAAATGATCCGCAGTTCTGATCCGCTTACCCCGGAAGAAGAGTTGAAAACATTCACTGTCCCGGACGGTTTTGAAGTTCAACTCTTTGCTGCCGAACCAGACATTCAAAAGCCGATGAATATGGCTTTCGATGCCAAAGGGCGGATGTGGGTGAGTGGATCGAATGACTACCCGCTCCCCAACTTCACAGAATCTGCGACCGACAGAATCCGCGTTCTGGAAGATACAAATGGAGACGGACGGGCCGACAAATTCACTACGTTTGTTGAAGGGATCACAATTCCTATCGGGCTCTATCCTTACAAAGATGGCGTCATCGCGTTTGCGATTCCGAACATTACGTTCTATCGAGACACGACCGGCGACGGAAAATGTGACAAGCGCGAAGTCCTCTACGGTCCATTCGATTACTCCCGCGACACCCATGGTCTCAACAATTCATTCCGCCGCGGACTCGATGGCTGGATTTATGCCTGCCATGGATTCAATAATCGTTCGGAAGTGTCTGGGAAAGATGGGCATACGGTTTCGATGCAAAGCGGAAATACGTATCGCTTCAAGATTGATGGATCACGAATCGAGCAACATACGAATGGTCAAGTGAATCCGTTTGGAATGACATTTGATCGATTTGGAGAACTCTACAGTTCCGACTGCCACACTGTCCCGATCACACTTTTGCTTCGCGATGGATACTACCCCAGTTTCGGCAGGCCACACGATGGACTCGGTTTTGTCCCTGCAGTGATGACTCATCTGCATGGTTCGACCGCGATTGCCGGACTCTCACAATACACCGGCGGAGGCTTTCCAACTGAGTACGAGAATAACCTGTTCGTCGGAAATGTGATGACCAGCCGCGTTCATCGAGACATCATCAAGTATACCGGTTCAACAGCCAGTGCCGTTGAGCAACCGGAGTTCATGACCAGTACTGATTCCTGGTTTCGTCCGGTCGATACACAATGCGGTCCTGATCGAGCTCTTTACGTTGCAGATTTTTACAACCGTGTTATTGGTCACTATGAAGTCGCTCTCGACCATCCCGGTCGTGACAGATTTCGAGGAAGAATCTGGCGCGTGCGATACGTTGGGAACGGTAAGAAGAAAGATGAATTTCGTCCCACTAATTTAACAACGTTGACTGCGAAAGAACTCGTCTCTTTGCTCGCTGACCCCAATCTGCCGTACGCTTACCGAGTTGTTGAACAACTCGTAGAACGCTGCGGCAAAGATGCCGTCGAGCCGCTACTTCAATCTCTCGCTCATCCGGAAAGCGATACCGGTCACGCTTACGCTCTCTGGAGTTTGCACCAACTTGGTGAACTTGACTTGAAACTTCTCTCGCAGGCAATGCTCAGCAAAGATCAACTCGTCCGAGTTCATGTGATGAGAATTTTAGAGCAAACACCGCATTGGGCTAGCGGCGAACAAGCTCTCGCGAACAATGGCTTAAAAGACACTGCCCCACTCGTACGACGCGCGGCTGTCTCGGCACTTGCTCAGAATCCTTCTTTTGCCTCTCTGAATTTGTTACTCACTGCATGGAAAGATGCGGCTGCTCAGGACACTCAGTTAAAGCATGCAATCAAGATTGCATCGAAAAAACATTTGCAGCAACCCAAAGCTTACGACGCGAACGTCTCCGCAAAGCTTTCGACCACGGAGAAGAAACTGATTGCAGAAGTCAGCCTGGCGGTGAAATCAACAGGTGCTGCAAACTACTTGATGAAAGTGATCGACGAAATTGAATTCAGCGATACTGAACTTCAGCTCGCGACAACGATGTCGGCTCGGTATCTGGATGTCGAAGCGATTCCGAAATTGATCGCCCTCGTGAGAACGCGGTTCGGGGACAATCTCGATTTGCAAATTCAATTGATTCGATCCATCGAATCTGGCGTGCGACAACAAGGGCAATCTCCCCCTTCGGGATTAATCGACTGGGGAAATCAACTCATCCAGCAGGTCTTGAAGTTTCAAGACCCCGGTCTCACCGATTGGGTCTCACTGCCGCTACACCCTGGCAAGGCAATCCTATGGGACTTGGAACCACGCAATACCGCCGATGGCAAACGTGGACTTCAATTCCTCAGCAGCTTGCCTGCCCGCGAACACGCCATCGGAATCCTGCGAACGAAAACATTTAAGATCCCAAGCAAACTCTCATTTTACGTCAGCGGTCATCTCGGACCACCGCAGGAACCAGCCATTGAAAAGAACATCGTCAGCCTGCACCTTCTTGATGGCGACAAGGAGATCTATACAACTCTCGCACCCAGAAACGACACTGCAAAGAAGGTCGAATGGGATCTTGCGGACTACCAGGGACAACAGGGTTATTTGCAAGTGACCGATGGCATCGGCGTTCGAGCCTATGCCTGGATCGCGATTAGCGGAATCGAACCGCCGGTCGCTCATATCCCGATTGTTGGATTCAAAATTTCCCGGCAACGTTTGATCGCCATCGCGAATCTCGCCAGTCAACTGCGGCAGCAGCAATACCAAGATGATTTTGCTTCTATCGCCTTACAGAAGACGCACGCCAGTGCGGTTCGCCTTGCAGCTCTTCGCTACATCGTCACAGGCAATTCACAGCCACATTTTACCGGCTTGCTTGCGGTATTTAACGAGGCTGGTATCACAGGATCGCAAAGAAACGAAATCGCCAAAGTCCTCGTTCAGCAAGATGAGGATGGTTTTTTGAAACTGTTGAAAACGTTTCCGACCAGATTGCAAACAGCGATTGCCCGCTCCATGACACAAACTGAATCCGGGGCAGAGAAAATTGTCTCGCTCATCGAATCAGGAACGATTTCTCCTAGCGTTCTGCGGTCCGCCGTTGTGTCGGCTCAAGTGGATGGACTCGACAACAAATCCATCAAGTCGAAGTACAAAACAATTCTCGCCGCACTCCCCAAAGTTAATGACCAAATAACGGAACTGATTGAGCGCCGAAGAAAAGAATTCAAGTCCGCGTCGGCATCATTAGAAACCGGGCAGGCGATATTCAAAAAGAACTGTGCAACTTGTCACTCAATCGCCGGGGAAGGCAAAAAAATCGGACCGCAACTCGACGGCATCGGCAACCGTGGTCTGGATCGAATCCTGGAAGATGTCCTCGCCCCGAACCGCAACATCGACGTCGCATTCCGCTCTCACACATATCTATTAGAAGACGGCAAAGTCCACTCCGGTCTGTTCCGCCGCAAAGAAGGAGAACTGACGATCATCGCGAATCAGAAGGGCGAAGAAGTCTCATTCTCCACCGATGAGATTGAAGCCGAAAAAGTCTCTGCACTCTCGATCATGCCAGAGAACTGGGGCGAAGTGATCAAAGAAGCAGAGTTCCAACACCTGCTCGGTTATTTGCTGAATCAGCGGCAAAAGTTGTCAGCTCCGTGATTGACGTTGAATCACTTCGGCGTCCATTTAGCACCGAGTGAATCACCCGGTGGAACAACGCTATATTCAGTGCACGTCAATGAGACACTAGCGATGGAATTGCCGGGAGCGACGTGGTTGTGTCCCACAACGTTGGTTCACAACATCAATACTGTTCGAGCAAGTAGTCGATCAAATCTGAAGAGGTCACAATCCCGATGAGTTTTTCGCCGTCAACGACAGGTAACGAATGAAAGTTGCTGCGGGCAAGAATTATGGCGGCTTCGCGAACGGTTTGGCTTTTGCAAACGGTCGTCGGATTGGAGTTCATCAGGTCGGAGAGTTGGTAGGTGTGGTCTAAAATCGCATCGAGACTGCGGGCGTCCTGATTCCCAAATTCCCCGAACGATACTCGCAGGAAATCATTCGAAGTCAGAATGCCTGTCAAATTCTCTCCATTAGTGACTGGAAGGTGATGTACACCTTTCTGCTCCAGTAACTTTCGGGCAGCAGAAACTGGCTCGTTTTGTGAAATCGAGACTGGATCGGAAGTCATTACTTTCGTGACCGCTTCATTCTTCTTCATTGCTCAGGTTTCTTTCGGCAGAGAACTTCTTCGACAGGATTTTTACGATGAGGTGTCCTAACACACCACCCCATTGACCACGCAATCACTGTGCCGATTCATTGACTTTGAGAAAAGGCCTAAGAACGCCACATTTGAGCAGACTGTGACAAGCTTGCGAGCTTTTCATGTCCATTTCCGCACAGATGTGCAGATAGGCACTGAGCAGCACACTCACAAATCAAAGAGTGATTTCCGGTTGAGCACCATATTACTGGGACTGATGTAACCTAACGCCG
>JAJDEL010000359.1 GCA_029259835.1 Planctomicrobium sp.
CACTCGTTGTGTCAATTGATCCATCGCTGATAGACTTGAATCCTATTTTATTCTCTCTCAAATCTTCAATCAGAGTTACAAGGTGACACATTGAACGACCAAGGCGATCAAGTCGCCACACGACTAATGTGTCTCCTGGCTGAAGTGTGTTCAAGCAATTCGATTATCCTGGACGATCTTATTTTGCACCAGAGTTTTTGTCAGTCAAGATATCACTTGAATCAATCCCAAAGCGGATCAGGGCATCAATCTGAAGACTCATGTCTTGGTCGTCTGTGCTGACACGGGCGTAGCCGAAGCACCGATTACGGATATTTGAGTTGTTTGTTGACATTGATGATCCCTCGTCTGAAACAGGCAAGTGGAAACGATGTTTCAAGCAACGTCGAGATTGACCTTGGCAACTCAAACGTGCATTTCTGAAACTGAGGCAGGTTTAATGGTTTGAGGAGTTCTCTGGCGCCAAATAACCCTAACTGCGCCAAACACAACTATCTTCCGAACTGCAATTGTCACCAAGTCTTCTGGATAATCAGCGAGGATTTGATTGACGACGACAATGGGGAAAGCTTGTCGGATATCGCGGTCATTCAGTTTGAACAGTAATCTTTGATCCATTCAAACAATTAGGGCGATAAATGACTTAAACGGTTATGTCTTCGGAGAATTTAGATGAGATTGCTAATCGGGTCACTTTGCTTACTACAACTTCTGGTGAGCCTCTCTTCACAAGATGCCACGGCTGGACCAATCTATCGTCTTCGTGCCAGACATCGATCCGCATGCGGAATCCCCAAGTATGACTACCGGACAAGCACTGCGAAATTTGTCGGTTTGGTAACTTCCGCAACCGCTGTTCCTGTAGTGAAAACGGGCCAAGCAACTAGGAAAACGCTTGTCTTTGATAACGTCCAGGCTGGGCCGATCATTCTCTCCGATCTCGCTGGAGAGATCTTAGGCGATACCATTCTGGTCACTGGTAGAGCAGTTCACACAGGAGGAGATACCGGCCAGCTTAAGGGTGGGAAGTTCCGCGTGAGAATGGAATGCCTCGCCAGTACTGGGACACGGGCTGCAAACTCTGTGATTGTTGCATCTCAGGAATATGAATGCTGGGTCCGGCAGAATGAGCCGGAAGCTCTGAGCCTCCAAATCAAGTGTCCTGCAAAGGGGCATCCGCCAATTACTAATGTTGATCGGATTCGACTGGTTCTCGAATATCACGCCAGCCGATAAAACCGTTACAGGCTGAATAATCAGCAACTCTCAATCTCATTGAGCTGGTGTTTTACGTCCGGGGGGGCCATGAAACTCACGATTCTTTCTCTCTGCGCATACTTCTGCGCATTTTGTCTTGTGGCCCGTGCGGGCGAACCTCGCATTCCGGGCTTCAACTATCTCATCGTCATCGATCCCGCCGTTGAGGAAAACGGTCGACCTGCTGCGGTCATCAACGGGGATCAGGTCGAAATTCCGCCGACACTTCACATCCACCCTTATTTCTATTCGGGTGATGTGGAGTATCAGGCACAGATTTTGGAAGGAGGGCCGACAATCATTGTCGCCAACCATCCGAAGTCAGGGGAGAAATTGTATATCGATGCAATCTTGCCGCCGGGTGCTCCAGTCGTTGCCTACCGTGACGATGCGATCCGCTACATCTATCCAGACAAACGAGTCATCATCGAGTTCGTCGGCATCCGAAATCGCCATGCAGTTGTGAAGTATGTCAACGGTCAGGGCGTTGTCCGATCTGCTCAGGCAAAAATCGCCGCCAGGAAAGTCAAAATCAAAGAGCAGAAGGGGAAGTCCAAACTCTACTCGGAGATTAAAGAAGTCTCACACGACACTGGCAACATCATCAAAGGTTCCTTTGGAGTTGTCACCACTGCCGGAGCATTCACATTGGAACGTGTCCGAGTCGTGGCGGAAATGATTCCAGGAGTGCAACCGCTCATGAGTCTCGGCGAACAAGCTGCCGAACGCGGTGCGAAAGAAGAAGTACGTCAAGCCGGACTAAAAGCCGCTCGCGAGCAAACCGAATTCATCCCTACCGTCAGGTAGTTTTTTATTGACTGTGATTCGTTGAAGTTCAAAATCCACAACGGCACGAAGCCGAAATATACCACCATGGAAGGTGTCATTATGAGACGGGCAATCTCAGATTTTCTCCAGTGTTCATTCGTTGCAACGTTTGTAATATCGAACGTCACCACATTACATGCGAGCGAAATCACAATTGCTGCTCCCACTGGCGTGAACGCTGTCGATCACGATGGCGTGTATCGTATTCCAGCAGCAGCAGCGGATACACCAAAATCTCCAGTCTTTTCAATTACGATTCAGCCCAAATCGAACTACGACCTCGTAGCTGGATCGATCAAGATGGCTGCAACTCAGGATTCAATTGGTCCTGTTACTGCCACTGGAAGTAACAATCCGTATTCAGCCACGTTTCCAATTTCCAATGCTGAAGGTGGGAAGCATTGGAATAAAAATATCGAACTACGAGTGACAGCGAAATTCGAGCCGAAGATGGGAAACTCCCAACCTAGTTATACCCCCGGAAAACCAATCACCGTTCATGTCGATTCAACAGGACCACAGGTTCTCGAACCAGTGCTGGTCGAACGCTTTCCCGGTGGCGGTGGATTTGTCTACATCCGCCTCAAGGAAGATGATATTGATAAAACAACCGTCAACAAATCCACAATTACAGTCGTGCAAAAATCGACAGGGACACCATCCACTGGGACCAAAACGGCGACCGCCTTCGATGTGTCAGTCCCTATCGAGGGAAAACCAGTTGTCGATTTGAATGGACGACAAATCACTTTGAAATTCAGAAACCTGAATCCTGGTAAGCATGTCATCACGATTACAAATGGCTTGAAGGATAAAGTCGGGTTACCAATCAAATCGGATGACACAACTCTGGAGTTCATAGTCCCGGATGGTCGTCAGCATGGTGAGCATGTTGAGTTCCCCAGGTTCCTTAGTCCAGGGAAAAAGGCCAGTGAGTTCGATCCGGGAGACCTGGTTGATACTCGCGTCGTGCGACTCTTCTACTTCCGTGATGCACGACGTGTCGCAGAACTAATCAACCGCAATGTTCGCAGCCTGAACCAAGCAGGCTATGACAAAGCTCAGCGGTTTGCCAGCGAAGCACGGATCTCCGCTGAAAATGCCGTTGATGAACGCCGGTACCAGGAAACACTTGCCGTTGAAGCTGCACGCCGCACCCGTGAAGTCGAAAACCGTATTGAAGAATTGCAACGCGAACGCGATCAGGCACAAGCAACCAAAGACCAGCTGGAAATTGAGAAGGCACAGTTGGATGCAGTCATCGCGGGCATGGGAACCGAAACTGCGCCGGCACCGGCCAGAGTTGGCGGTGACGGGGCAACACCGCCGGACTCTCCTCTCAGCTTAAATGCAAAGATCAATGAGTCTCGTGGGGAAATTGTCCGGTTAAATAACGAAATCGATGCTGCCAGGCTGTTAACGAGACCGGAAAATCGAGCGAACGCAGAACTCAAGCTGAAGAATGCGGAGTCGAGAGAGGTTCAGGCAAAGTCAGAACTTGATCGGTTGCAGGCACAGCTCGATGCTTCGATCGCCCGCCCAGATCCCACGAACGTCATTGAAATGATTCGCCAAGACCACGCAGCGGCTCAAACGAATCACAGTGTGACCGTGAATAATGTGCAAACT
>JAJDEL010000360.1 GCA_029259835.1 Planctomicrobium sp.
GGTTCGAGTTGTTGATTCATCAGGCTCGCAAGATTTTCATCAGATCCTAATGGTTGTCCCAATTCATAGTTCGCGGGACTGCAATCGAATTCGTAGACACTGTCTGGGCTGATGTCGACGGAAATCGGCAGCGAGTCACCGGCTCCTGAAGGTTGGTGAGCAATGCCCAGGAATTTGACGGCGAAGTCAGATTGTGTGGTTGCGAGGTCGGTGTTCCAGACGAAGTCCGTGGCGGACTTGGCAACTGTGCCGTCCATCCAGACGAGATCGCCCGCTTCGATTGTTGAGTTAGCATCGACGCGGACTTTTCGCAATTGGACTTGTCCTGAGCGAAAACGAAGTTTGTTCATAATGTTCGACTCTTAAGCAGAAAAAGTGGGTGGGTTATATGAGCCGCTTACTTTCGGCGGATGGCTTGCACGAAGTGATCGTCATTCTGGATCGATTCCTAGAGAGGCGTTCGTTCCTGGCTCTGCACAACTGGCTGCCGCTCACCATTGACGGAGACGATGTGGAGCCGGTCCTGAATCATTTGCCGTCGCGTTTTGTTGTCGCTGGCAGATTCGAGTTGTTTCACAAAGAAGTCGGTGACTGCCTGGTCGGGAAGATTCGATTCGGCAATCAGTTGGGTGATTTGATCTTTTCGTTGAAACGATTCCACGGATGTCTTCAGTATCAGATTTTCACTGAGAAGTTGATCACGTTCACTTTCGAGTTGCGTCACCTGTTCGTCGAGACATTGCAGCGCCTCAGTTTGTTCGTTCGACTGTGTAGTCTCTGTATCGACAGACTCGCGGAATGTCGTCGTAGTCGCCGGATTGATGACGACATCGACGGAGATGACGTCTGCAATTTGCTCGACGAGTTTTCCATCGACAGAGCGTCTCGCCTTGACAACATGGGACATCCCGACGCCAGGAGTCTCCATTTCGAGAAGTTTGAGGAACATCTGCCCCGATTCTGTATCGAGAACCTGAATGTCGCCGCGAATTCGGCTTTCATTGAAAATTGCATGTGTTACAGAACCAACAAGATCGCGAGTGCTGCGATCTTGCGGACGAGTCCGGTCCTGAGCGTGATCGAGAAAAACCGGCTTGCCTTCGTAAAGATGGACTGCCTCCTGCAGAGCCGATTCGGAGTAGGTGTAGCCGTTTCGCGACGCTCCTCCGCTCAGGGCGACATTCTTGACGAGCCGGTTGTCTTCATCGACGGAAAGATTCTGATTCCAGTCCTGGCAGCGTTCGGTGAGAGTGATTGAATCCATCGTGCCTTGCCAAATTGTGAAAATTGAAGGGTTTCAAACCAATTCGGGATGGTTGCGCCGCTCCGAGTTACGTTTCGTAGCGATGTTGCAAAAAGAAATTCTTGAAGGAGACGGTAAATACGCTTTATGGGCTAAAATCTAGAGTTCGCCGCAATTGCCAGAAATGCCTTGGTTGTGTAGGGTTGCCCGTCATTGAGGCGTCTCAATTCGCGCTCAGGTAGACACATTTGACATCTCGGATCAGAGCTCACTTATGACGGATTCTCCGGAACCGAACGAATCGACTGATGGAACTGCAAATCAGGACAAAGCTGCGCCGCAAAAACGTAGCAGCATGCCCTATTATTTGCTGATTATGCTGTTCTTCATCCTCGTTGTTTGGGGCTGGCAGGCGATCAACAATGCGAATCGTACTGAAGTCGGATACTCCTTCTTTCAGACTCAGTTAGAAGCGAAGAATGTCAAAATAGCGTCTCTGAAAGGGACGAAGCTGCTCGGTGAGTGGAAGGACACTGAAAAAGCCAAAGCCGCCATGCAGGCGTTGGTTGATGAACTCAACGTAGATGTGAAAGAGAAATCAAAAAAGGCGAAACCTCCGAAGGTCGCCGACTATTTCACAACGAATGTTCCCCACCAGGAAAATGAATCTCTGCTCAGGCGGCTTGAAGAAAACGGAGTCGTCAAGTACGGCTCGGCAAGCGAGGACATGGCGATTCTGCTGATGCAGATGTTCTACATTTTGCCGCTGATTCTCATCGTCGGTTTCCTCTTCTTTGCGATGCGTCGCTCTTCTGATCCAATGGGGTCCGGAGGGATGTTTGGAAACTTTGTGAAGAGTCAGGCGAAACGTTTTCAACCAAGCGATACACAGACAACATTCGATGACGTTGCTGGCATGGACCATGCGAAAAGGGAATTGCAAGAAGTCGTTGAGTTCCTGAAAGAACCTTCAAAATTCCAACGCCTGGGTGCGGAGATGCCGAAAGGGGTTCTCTTGATGGGGCCACCTGGAACCGGAAAAACATTGGTCGCTCGCGCTGTTGCTGGTGAGGCTGGCGTTCCGTTTTACAGCATCAATGGTTCCGAGTTCATTCAGATGTTCGTCGGTGTCGGTGCCAGCCGCGTGCGCGATATGTTCCGCACTGCAAAAGAAAATGCCCCGTGCATTTTGTTCATCGACGAAATCGACGCTGTTGGTCGTGTTCGCGGAGCAGGTGTCGGAGGTGGTCACGATGAGCGAGAGCAAACACTCAATCAAATTCTCAGTGAGATGGACGGGTTCGAAGCGTCGGCGGCTGTCATTGTGATCGCTGCGACGAACCGACCAGATGTTCTCGATCCAGCACTTCTGCGACCAGGTCGATTTGACCGCCACGTCGCGATTGATCGTCCGAGTCGTGATGGCAGACTGGGAATTCTCAAAGTTCATGCCCGGAAGGTGAAACTTGCGGAAGGCGTGACTCTTGAGGAAGTCGCGAACGGCACGATTGGATTCTCGGGGGCCGAGCTTCGCAATCTGATCAACGAAGCCGCTTTGCACGCGGTTCGTGATGGAAAAGATGCGGTTGAAATGGAAGATTTCGATTCCGCCCGAGACAAAATTATGATGGGTGTTCCACGCGAAGACATCATGAACGAAAAAGAACGCCGGATGACAGCCTACCACGAGGCAGGGCATGCCATCATTGGCTGGATGCTTCCGGAAGTCGACCCTGTTCATAAAGTGACGATTGTTCCGCGCGGTCGCGCTTTAGGAGTGACTCAATTCATCCCAGAAGAAGAACGATTTCACATGGGAGAAAATCGGCTCAGGCAACAATTGGCGATGATGCTGGGAGGTCGCTCCGCAGAGAAACTCATTTTTGATGAGTATTCCGCTGGTGCAGAAAGCGACTTGAAACGCTCCTCACAAATCGCCCGCCGCATGGTGAGTACCTGGGGTATGAGCGATAAAATCGGTCCCGTCGCCTACCGCGACAACGAAGAACAACCGTTCCTCGGCAAAGAGATCCACGAGGCCCGCAAATACAGCGAACAAACCGCCTTTCTGATTGATGAGGAAATGCGAGTCGTCCTGCTCCAAGCTCAAGATCTTGCAATCAAGACACTTGAAGAAAATCGCGAAATCCTTGAGGAACTCGTATCCGCGCTCATGGAAAACGAGGTCGTTGACAAAGAGCAACTCGAAGAAATCATGGGCCCACGGAAGGGTCTCGATGAAGATGGTGCGACCGACGCTGAATCGAACAACGACAAGACGGAATAGCGAACAAAACGTTGTTTGTTCGACCGGCAAAGTGGGGCGAATTATGCTTCAAGATTTTGTTTCGCTGATTATTCCGGCCTTAAACGAAGAGTCATACATTGGTCCCACATTGGATGCGATCAACGAAGCGATTGCACACACCGACGTGCCGGATGAGCTTCGCGTGGAAGTCATTGTTGTCGACAATGGTAGCACAGATTCAACCGCCGAGATTGCACGCTCAAGGGGCGCAAACGTCGTTAATGAGCCGCAGGGAAATGTCGCTACGGCGAGGAATGCAGGAGCGCGATCTGCCAGCGGAAACTTATTGATTTTCGTCGACGCGGATACTCATTGGCCTTCCACGGTGCTGTCTCACATTGTTGAGAATATGAGAGATGAAAGTTGCGTTGGGGGAGCTGTCGATACCGAGTACCTTCCCCAAAGTACCATCATTCATATTTACCTCCAGTTCTGGAGAGTTTTTGGCAAGCTGTTCCACATGGCGCAGGGAGCCACTCAGTTTTGCACGGCTGAAGCGTTTGAATCTGTTGCTGGATACAACGAATCTGTCTTCATGGGTGAAGATGTGGATTTCTACTTCCGACTTCGGAGATATGCGAAATCCAAAGGCTGTTTCGTCACCATGATTGAGGATGAGAAAGTCGTCCCATCCTGTCGTAAATTCGACAAGTGGCCTATTTGGAAAACGCTGCTACTGACGAACCCGGTGGTCTGTTTAGTATTCTCAAGATCGCGGCGACCATGGGGAGATTGGTATACGAAGCCCACAAGATAGTAGGGAGGGCAGTCTTGAAAATTTTTCTTTGGGTGGCTCATGTTTTTTACTTGGGACGATGAAGTCGGTGGGAGGCTGCAAGTCAATAGATCCTACTCATGGAGAGTTCGGTAACCTTGTTGATTTTCATGTTTTATCATCAAGATTCGACATCCATGAGGTGTCCAGAGGTGATACATTGTTAAGAGCCTGTGAGCAGCCTCTCACGGCTACGCCGCCCTGAAAGAAAACCTTTCGGCGCCACCCACCCCCGACGGAACCGGCCCTACCTCACTGCCGCGCAGAGAGGGGCGACGATCTGACGCCATGCGTGCATATGCCATTCAGCATCCATACTACTCATCGTCATATCTTGTGCGAGGCGGCCGTTGAGATATGGAACGATCATTAAGGACGTCTCGAATATATTTCCAATCTTTGTCCACCTGTACTGGAGCCCACCATCATCGAGAAAACAGTCTACTTTTCCATCCTCTCGATCACTCTTGTAGAGAGATTCCAAATCTCGATAAGACTCAAGAAGGAATTCGGCATCATCCTCGACTGGGAGCCGGTACTTTCCGAATGGCACCGGAATTTCGAGCCATTTGATTCCCTGTTTCAGTAATGCACCAGGAACGGCTGATGCAGTGAAATCATGATGAGGATCCATCGCAGAATCAACAAATCCCCATTCGAATATCAAACTGAGTGTGTCATTCATTGTCATTTAATCAATCACATGAAGTGTCGAGGAAGGCAGGCTCCCGTCTGCCTTCCTAATCTCGGCTTGACATTGACTACGGTGACGCCGTGACATTTTGCTGACCGGTGTTGGAGGCTTCGCCTGGTTGAGCCAGGAGTCGTTTGGACTCTTTCAGGACAAACTCTGGCTCCATGAAGGGTTCGTAGCTGATGTCTTGCCAGCGAATTTGACCGGCTGCGTCGATGAGAAATGTCCCGTGTAGTGGTTGTTTTTCGAAATCGTCGTAGCAGCGGTAGTCTTTGAAGACGTCCAGATCAGCGTTCGCGACGAGCGGGAATGGAAATTCTTCTTTGCCGTAGTTCTCGTGAGAAATCTTGAGATCCTCTTGTCCATCGGTACTGATGGCGATTAAAGAGAGACCAGCTTCCTCGAACTTCTCTGTCATCGGTGCAAACGCCTTGAGTTGTTCGGCACAGTGCAAGCAGCCATGTCCCAGGTAGAAAATCACGACGACAGGCTTGCCTGAGTACTCGGTCAGCGAGCGGATTTCTTCGTTGTGGTCTTGCAGTGCAAAGGAAGGTGCCGCGCTGGGCGACCAACGGAATGGGCCGAGTTCTTGCAAGTTCGGACGTTCTCCGAAGTCTTTCGACTTCTCTCTCGGCTGCCGCCAGTCGGCTTTGAATCCGAGTTCCGCAGAAATCGGCTTAAGCATCTGAAAGACTGGGACATCGAGGTCAATCGTTTCAGAAATCTTCTGCAATTCAGCGAAGGCTTTCTTCGCATCGTCTTTTTTGTCGGCGTTCCAGAGGACGGAGACTTTCCAGGCCAGCGGAACGGTTTCGTTTTTGTGACCGGAAACATGCTTGTTGATTGTCTCAATTGCTTTTTCGTTTTCGCCTGCGAGTTGCTGGACCGATGCCAGCCAGCCCTTGTCGAACGAAGAAACTTTCGCGAACGACGCGGCAGCGTCTACATACGCATTGTGGGCATAGTGAAGGTGCCCTTCCAGTTCGTTTTCGGCAGTTTCTAACGTTCGAACCCGTGAAGAAAATCCCCGTTTCGCACGCTCGCCGGCGGCTTTCTGGTCTTTCTCGTTTTTCTTGTCCTTTTTCGCTTTTGCAATCGCTTTTTGGGCCGCTTCGTCGCGTTCTGTTTCCAGTTTGGTGAGATCGTTTTTGATCTGAGTCAGCAAATCACAGCCTTCTAAAACATGACCGGAATGAAAAGAGGCTCTCGCCACGAGGACGTTGCGTTTGAGTTGTTCGGTTTTCGAATCAGAAGGTTCGAGATAAATCGTGTCGGCGAGTTTTAAGGCTTCGTCCCACATCTGGAATGTAGACAACGTCTGCATGCAACGCATGCGACCATACTTCGTACTACCACTTTTACTTAAGGTGTTGTATTTCGGATGACGTGGCAGGTCGATCATATTCTTTGCGAGATCGAGAGCGTCATGCGCGCGTCCAATGAAAATGAGATTGCGGATCAACCATTCATTGTTGTGAGCAAAATTATGGATCTGATCCGGCAGCACGCGATCTCGCATCATGTAAGCATGATCGGTCCGTGCGGATGCTTCCTGTTGCCAGACGGCGTCGTGGTATCTCTTCAAACGTGAATACGTATGCCCCGGCATATGCCACATATGAGCGATCGCCGGTTCACTTGTTCCACACAACGCCGCCGAAGCGACCGCGTTCTCCGGCTCTTCATAATCCCAAAGATGAATGATGAAATGATGACACGGATGGAGTGGGTTCTCCGCCAGAATCGATTTGAAGAGCGCGTCGACTGCGTAGTAACTGCTGATCGGAATTCCCTTTGACTTATTCTCGTAGAGTGCCAGGCCGAGGAACGCTTTCGCTTCGATGTCTTCCGGAAACTTGTGAAGAATTTCTTCGTAGGCTTTCACGAGAGCCTGACGGCGTTTCTTGTCTGCTTCCTTCTGTTTGGCTTTGTCGACTTTTTCGTCTTTCTTTGTCTCTGTCTTCTTGAAGTATGCTGCGAGAGAGTCGATGTACATCTTTTCTCGCTCGGTTGTTTTTTCTTTTCGTTTGACTGCCTCGTCAATGAAACCACGTGCGCGGTCGGCTTTGCTTTTATTTGACATCGCCATTCCCCAGTAAGCGATCGCACAGTCTGGGTCGAGTGCGGCTGCCTGACGGAAAGATCGTTCGGATTCGAAGAACCAGAACCCGTGCAATTGTCCGATTCCCTGATCGACGAATTTTTGTACTTCTTCGGTCTTGCAAGTCGCCGGGAAGTGAACGTTCCCCATGCCCTTCATCAGGTAAGCCGCTTGACGTGGACCTTCGTTGAAGCTGTCGCCGTGGTAGGAATGTCCGGCAAGCACTTCGGCATCGTCCGCAGCAGCAAGTTCGTCTTCGGCGAAAACCGATGGAATCAATGCGAGTGAGAAAAGTAGAAAAAGGAAGGAATGCACACGTCGCATCACGGACACCTTGGGCAGGAAGAGAAAAGTAGAGGCACCCAGCTTGAGGTGACGTGCCGGGCATGTCAAGGAAAGAGGGCGATTCTCCGGCTTCGGCGTGTTGTTTTGCGTCGTCAGAAGTGAGTTTATCGAACCATCACTTCCAGGCCGGTCGCAGAGACCAAAGTTGCGAGGTTGTTTTCGTAATGTTGCTGGGAATTTCCTTGCCAGGCGAGAACTTGTTCATCGACGCCGCGCGTGAGCCAAATCTGGTAGGTCCCTCCAATCCATGGGAAGAATGTGTCAAGCACCCAGCCGAAGATGAAAGCAACAAACCCGAACATCATCATTTCTCCGACGCTGGTTTGGACCGCGTACTTTACCTCAATGCGCGAATAACGTTTGAGCTTAAACGTGATCGGTTCTCGATCAAGAAACGCGATTGTCCAACGTTGCTTGAGCAAACCGGGACTGACGCGGAATCGCCGATAAGTACCGAAGAGTATAGGAAACGCAAGCACGAGGCCGATTCTCTCACCCCAGTGTCTCCCGAGAATCAACGCCAGGATGCTGAGTCCGGTCAATAAGACAAGGCGCCTTGCGCGATTGGGGACAGGCGAAAGGTTTTGACCAGCCAAGACGAATTCCTTCTCACTTACTCAGTTCTGAATTATTGACCGTGAATGGAATCTTGAATTCACCACGGAGGTAAAGAGGACATTTAAGTGAACGAACAGTGGCATATCAAGGTTCAAGTTTTCAGGGCAGAAAACACAAGTCTTGCGATTTTTCTCTGTCCTGTAAATTAGAACCAACGAGTAGGGGCACCTCAACGTAGCAGAGAGTACATATCCTGTCGTTCCATTCGTGAACGAAGCAGACTTATCAGACTACTGAATCGGTGAGGGTTGCGATGAATCAGTCACATTCCAGCGATGAGAATCCGCACATTGACGAAGTCGAAGTCATCTCAGCAACATCAGAACCGAACCAACCAGAGGAGACTCAGCGAAATCCGATCTTCAAACGGATCTCGACGGCGAATCCGTTTTATTTATTGAGTGCCGCTTTTGTGATTCACAGCACAGGTCTATCCATTGGTGAGGGACTCTCGCTTCCAATTTTGCTTTCACTGATTGGTGGATATCTCGTTCTTCTCGCGACGATCGGGATGGCGATTGTTCACTTCTGGAAAGTCTGGGACGATGCCCGATCAATCTTTCTCACTCTCGTACTGTTGATGTTGGAACTTTCGCTCTGTTTTGATCAATCAATTGCTCTGAAACAGACTGAAGCAATCCTCGGCCTGCTTGGGATTACGGCTGGCGCCCTCTTTGTTTCGGAGTTCATCATTCGTGCTTTGCGAATTCGATTGCCGCTGATGTATCGCCTCCCCTTCTTCTTACAGCTTAGCCTGGCGATGCTTGCAGCGTTGATTCCGATGTCGGTCGGTAACATGGAGAACGGTTCGCTTGCAAGGTGGGCAATTTACGGCGTAAGCGCGCTGGCAGGCTTGTCGATGTTGACTCTGATCCCGGCGATTCGAACATCGCGAGATCGAGTTGAATTCAAAGGCTGTCCGTGGATTTGGCCGTTTCATCCGTGGTCGCTGTTTGTGATTGTGTGGGTTTGCCTTGGCTTTCGTCTTTACTTGCTCACAATTTCGTTTGATCCGGCATTGGAGCTTTCCGGGATCGATGCCTACGACCGGATGGGGAGTATTTTTGGAGGATACCTTTTGGTGCCGATGCTGTTGGGGCTGGCGTGGTTACTGGTCGAAGGAGCCTTGGTGCATCGGCACTGGTTTGTTCATGCTGCCGCACTCGCGCTGCCAATGATTTGCATCGTGCTGAGCATTTATCCAGAGCATCCGAATTTGGCACTCGCGGGGTTCTATCGTGAATATACACAGACGCTCGGCTCGCCTGTCTGGTTAGCAACGCTGGTGTGTCTTTTCTTTTACTCAATGAGTTGGTGGCGCGGGCTGCCGTTTTCTCGGCGATGTCTGGTCGTCTCAATGTTACTGCTGAGCCGGGTGACACCAACAACTTACGCGTGGCAAACGATTGGAGACGTCAATCTGGCATGGATTTCTGCGGCGGCGGTTGTTCTCAGTTTCGTGGGCCTTCAACGCAAGAACTCAAGATTTCTGATCGAAGCAGCAGCGTGGCTATCGTTGGGGGTTGGAACGACGAGCATTTTCGCTGGCTGGGAGTTGTCCGTGCTCGAAATACAAATTCATCTCTTTGTACTGGCGGTTGTTCTGCTTAGCTTTTGGTTTCGTGACGAGACTATGACAGAGTTCAAAGTTCTTCTGGTTTGGTTCTTCTTCATCGCCAGCGCCCGAATGGTGTTGCATTCTTTTTATGGAATTCGTCCACCACTCTTTTCGACGAGTTACCTCCTGGTGATGGCTGTCATCGCCGGATTGCTAAACTACGTTCATCCGAAACAAGGATTCCTCGCCGCCATAGCGTTCATTTCCGCATGTGCATACGGCAGTGCGTTCACCGAAGGAGGACGTTACCTCAACCACCAAGTCCGCTGGCACGGCCTGCGACAATTTCTCATCGGCCTCGGTCTACTCCACATTGGAGTCATCACAAGTGCCTGGAAAGGGGGCGTCTTTAAGAAATGGTTGGAGTGGGCGGATATTCCAGGGGAAAAGAGTGGTGAAACAATGGGAAATGGAGAGAAAAATCCTTGACTTCTGTTTCAAGCTATTGGAAGTTTGATTGAACTCTGCCGCTCATCAATGTCATTGTAATGGTCCGTTCCAGCACAAAAATATGCCAAATCCCAAAATCATCAGGCCGATGTTGAGAAGGTCAGTTCAGTCTGATTTTATTTCTGATTTCGATTTGCTCGAAACGATTCGAAGTGAAATACAAGCCGAACACACTCTTCTCTCTCACCGGCTCGCATGGATTGTGACTTCTCAGTCGTTCCTCATGACCGCATACGTGTTGTCTTCAAACTCCACAAATGAGCAAGTACG